>JAJYFW010000093.1 GCA_021785335.1 Pseudomonadota bacterium | reverse complement strand
AGATGTCGAAGTCGCTGGGCAACGTCGTCGCGCCGGAGGAGGTGATCGCGCAGTATGGCGCGGACATCCTGCGGCTGTGGGTGATGTCGTCCGACACCGCCGAGGACATGCGCATCGGTGGCGAAATCCTTAAGCAGCAGGCGGAACTTTACCGCCGCCTGCGCAACACGCTGCGCTGGGTGCTGGGCTCGCTCGCCGGCTTCGACGAGACCGAGCGGACCGCGGACCTGCCGGAACTGGAGCGCTTCGTGCTGCACCGGCTGTCGGAACTCGACACGCAGATCCGCGATGCCGTGGCTAGCCATGACTGGACCGGCGTCTACCCGGCGCTGCACGCGTTCTGCGCCGCCGATCTCTCGGCGTTCTATTTCGATATCCGCAAGGACGCGGTCTACTGCGACCGGCCGGACGCGCCGCGCCGGCGCGCCGCGCGCACGGTGCTCGACCACCTGCACCGGTGCCTGTGCACCTGGCTCGCCCCGGTGATGCCATTCACCGCGGAGGAGGCCTGGATCGCGCGTTTCGGCGAGGCGGACAGCGTGCACCTGCACCTGTTCCCGACCATCCCCGCGAACTGGGGCGACCGCGATCTCGCGGCGAAGTGGCAGTCGCTGCGCGAGGTGCGCCGCGCCATCACCACGGCGCTGGAGACGGCGCGCCAGGCGGGACAGATCACCGCCTCGCTGCAGGCGCGCGTCGAGCTTACGCTGCCGGAGGCCGAATACGCGGCGCTGGCGGGCACGGACTGGGCCGAACTCGCCATCGTCTCCGATGTCGCCGTGCGCAAGGGCGAGGCAGTGGAAGCCACGGTTGGCGTCGCCGGCGGCCAGAAATGCGCGCGCTGCTGGCGGGTGCTGCCGGAAGTGGGCAAGTCGTCCAGCCACCCGCTGCTGTGCCGGCGCTGCGAGGACGCGGTGGAGAGCGGCCTGGTGTGCCGCAGCGCCGCCTGATGCGGGCGTGCGCGCAGGGGCGGCGATGACCCGCGAACGGCTCGGCGTGCTCGCGGCGCTGCTGGTGCTGGCGGCGGACCAGGCAAGCAAGGCGTGGATCCTGTATGGGCTCGATCTGCCCGTGCGCGAGAACGTGCCCGTGTTCTGGTGGCTCAGCCTCACCATGGTGTGGAACCGCGGCATCACCTTCGGGATCCTGAACGGCAACAGCAGGGTCGGCGCCTGGGTGCTGATCGCGGTGGCGCTGGTCGTGGTGGCGCTGCTGTGGAGTTGGCTCCGGCGGGCGGAAAGCCTGCTCACGGCCGGCGCGCTGGGCGCCATCGCGGGCGGCGCGGTGGGCAACATCGTGGACCGGCTGCGCTTCGGCGCGGTCGTGGATTTCATCCACGCGCATGCCTTCGGTTACTCGTGGTATGTCTTCAACGTCGCGGACGCGGCGATCGTCTGCGGCGTGGGCGTGCTGGTGCTCGACGGGCTGCGCCGGCGCGATCGCAAGGTGGCTGGGGACAAGGCCCAGGGCGGCGTATGATTGGGGGGTGGTGCATGGCGCCGCGGCGCATGATAGGGGGGCGCGCATGAAAGCGACTCGTTCCGTGGTGATGGTACTGGGCTGTGCGGCGTTGCTTGCCGGCTGCGGCAATGGCGGCGCATCCCGCTTCTTCGGGCTCACGCGCAGCTCGCCGAATGAGTTCGCGGTGACGACGCAGCCGCCGCTATCGGTCCCGCCGACCTTCGCACTGCGGCCGCCGCAGCCGGGCGCGCCCCGGCCGCAGACGGAGAGCCAGCGCACCCTGGCGGAGGCGGCGCTGGCGCCGCAGACCGCGCTCGGCGTGGCGCCGGCCGGCTTGTCGCCGGGGCAGGAGGCGCTGCTTCAGGCCGCGGGCCCGCCCGCGCCCGGCGACATCCGCCAGCAGATCGCCGCCGACAACCGCAAGGCTTCGCAGCCCAGCTTCGTCGACGAGCTGATGTTCTGGCGCAGCAACAAGCCGCCGGCCGGCGTTGCGGTCAATGCTGCGGCGGAGCAGCAGCGTATCCGCGCCAATCAGGCGCTCGGCCGGCCCCTGGACACCGGGAGCACGCCGATCATTCAGCCCAACAAATCGCTGTTCAACACGCTGTTCTGACGTCCCGGGTCTGCGCGGTCCGCCGCAGTCGCGCCATGGCGCGACGCGGCGTAGGATGACCTCATGGACTCGACGCTCGCAGCCGCCTGGTCCCGCCTCGCCGCCATGGCCGCAAAGCCCGGCGCGCGCGAGATCGCCGCCCGCTTCGTCGCCGATCCCGTGCGACCGGCGCGGATGACGTGGGCGCTGGACGACCTTTCGCTCGACCTATCTCGCACCTCGATCGGGGAGGCAGAGCTCGCCGCCCTGATGGAGCTGGCCGAGGCGGCGGACCTCGAGGGCTTCCGCGCGCGGCTCTTCGCGGGCGAGATGGTGAACGTGACGGAACGGCGCGCAGCTCTGCACATGGCGCTGCGCGTGCCGGACGCGCCGAACCTGCAAGCCCATGCGAACGCCTCGGCGTGGGACGAGGCCTGCGCCTACGCCGTCGCCGAGCGCGCGCGGATGCGCCGCTTCGTCGCCGACGTGCACGAGGGGCGGCTGGTCGGCGCGACCGGCGAACGCTTCGAGGCCGTGCTCAACATCGGCATCGGCGGCTCCGATCTCGGCCCGCGCTTCGTCTGCGACGCGCTGACACAGATGCGCGGGCCCCATGGGCCGGGAGGACTCGCGCCGCGGTTCCTCTCCAACGTCGACGGGCACGCCTTCGCCAGCCTCGCCCGCACGCTCGATCCCGCGCGCACGCTGATCCTCGTCGCCTCGAAGACCTTCACCACCGAGGAGACGATGACCAACGCCGCCGCCGCGCGCGGCTGGCTCGCGGCGCAGCTTGGTGAGGCGGCGGTGGGGGCGCATTTCGCGGCGCTGTCGACCAACCGGCAGGCGGTTCAGGGCTTCGGCATCGCGCCGGAGCGGATGTTCGGGTTCCGCGACTGGGTGGGCGGGCGCTACTCCGTCTGGTCGCCGATCGGCATGTCGGTGGCGCTCGCCGCGGGGTGGGACGCGTTCGCCGCGTTCCTCGCTGGTGGCCACGCGATGGACCAGCATTTCAGGTCCACGCCGTTCTCGGAAAACCTGCCGGTGCTGCTGGCGCTCGCCGGGATCTGGCACCGCGACGCGCTGGGGGCGGCGAGCCTGTGCGTCCTCGGCTACGACGAGCGGCTGCGGCTGCTGCCCGCCTATCTCCAGCAGCTCGAGATGGAAAGCAACGGCAAGTCCGTGGCGCTGGGCGGCGCGCCGGCCGCGCAGCCCACCTGCCCGATCGTGTTCGGCGCCGCGGGCACGGACGCGCAGCACAGCTTCATGCAGCTCGTCCACCAGGGCACGGATCTGGTGCCGGTGGACTTCCTGCTCGCCGCCGAACCCGATCACGACCGGCCGGCGGCGCACGAGATTCTCGCCGCCAACGCGCTGGCGCAGGCCGAGGCGCTGGCCTTTGGGCGCGACCGCGCCTCGGTGGAGGGGGAAATGCGCGAAGCGGGCGCCGACGAGGCCACCGTCGCCGCGGTCGCGCCGCATCGCGTCTTCGCCGGCAACCGGCCGAGCACGCTGATTCTGTTCCGCCGCCTCGACGCGTTTACCCTCGGACGCGTGATCGCGCTCTACGAACACAAGGTCGCGGTGCAGGGGAGCCTCTGGGGCGTGAACAGTTTCGACCAATGGGGCGTGGAGCTGGGCAAGGTGCTCGCCAGGGGCATCCGCCCGCTGCTCGAAGGCAAGGGCACGGCGGCGCGCGCGGCGACGGCGGCCTCGGTCTCTCGCTTGCGCGCCCTGCAGGCCGCCAAATGAGCACGACGCTGGAGCGCCCGCGCATCCGCGTGCTGCCGGATGCCACGATCAACCGCATCGCCGCGGGCGAGGTGATCGAGCGGCCGGCGGCGGCGCTGCGCGAGTTGGTGGAGAACGCACTCGATGCCGGCGCGGGCCGCATCGCCGTTGCCATCACCGGCGGCGGCATCGCGGCCATCGAGGTCACCGACGACGGCGGCGGCATGAGTGCGGAGGAACTGGCGCTCGCGGTGCGGCGACACGCCACCTCCAAGCTGCCGGACGACGATCTGGTGCGCATCGCGACACTGGGCTTTCGCGGCGAGGCGCTGGCCTCGATCGGGGCGGCGGCGCGGCTTTCCATCACGTCGCGCCGGCCAGGCGGCGACGGCGCGACGATCGCGGTCGCGGGCGGCGTCGTTTCCGAGGTTCGGCCTGCCGCCGGCGCGCCGGGCACGCGGGTGTCGGTCGAGGATCTGTTCTTTGCCACCCCGGCGCGGCGCAAATTCCTCAAATCCCCACGCAGCGAGGCGGATGCCGCGCAACTCGCCGTCCGCCGCCTGGCACTCGCCTCGCCTGGCGTTGCGTTCCGTGTCGTCAACGACGGCGAGGCGGTGTTCGACCGGCCGGCGGAGACGCTGGCGCAACGCGTCGCCGCCCTGCTGGCGCCGGAAGCCGCGATCGGTTTCGACGAGGAGCGCGGGGGAATGCGCGTCCATGGCTTCGCGGCCCCGCCGGCGGTGACGCGGGCGACCGTCGCCGGCCAGCTTCTCGCCGTGAACGGGCGTCCGGTCGCGGACCCGGTGCTGCGCACCGCGGTGCGCGTCGCCTATCGCGACGTGATCGCCATGGGGCGGCACGCCGTTGTGGCCCTGTTCCTCGAGATCGATCCGGAAGCGGTCGACGTGAACGTGCATCCGGCCAAGGCCGAGGTGCGCTTCCGCGACGCGGAGGCGGTACGCGGCCTGGTGATCGGAGCGTTGCGCCGTGCACTCGCGGGTGGCGCGCAGCCGGTGGGCCGGCCGACCCCGATGGGATCGCAGCCGTTCGTGCCCCGCCCGCCTATCCCGGCACCGGCGCTGCGGTTGACGCCCGATGCGGCGCCGAGGGGCTTCGCCGAGGCGCAGTTGCCGCTCGCCGCAGCGCCCGCGGCGCGCGGCATCGAACCGGCGCAACCGGCGGCGGAACATCCGCTCGGCGCGGCCGTCGCGCAGGTGCTCGACACCTACATCGTCGCGGTGGTGGCCGACGGGGGGCTGGTGCTGGTCGACCAGCATGCGGCGCACGAACGGCTGACGCACGAGGCGCTGGCGGACCAGGTACGCGCGGGCGCGGTCGCCTCGCAGCCACTGCTGCTGCCCGTGGTGGTCGACCTGCCGGAGGGCCAGGCGGCGCTGCTCGGCGAACGGGCCGTGGAATTCGCAAGCCTGGGACTGGATATCGAGCCGTTCGGCCGCGGTGCCGTGCTGGTGCGCGCACTGCCCGCGGTGCTGGGCGCGACCGACCCCGCACCGCTGCTGCGCGACCTTGCCGACGAGATCGCGGCCTGGGGCGAGGGCATGGCGCTCGCCGCGCGGCTTGACGCCGCGATCGCGCGCATGGCCTGCCACGGGTCCATCCGCGCCGGACGAAGGCTCGCGGGGGCGGAGATGGATGCGCTGCTGCGCCGGATGGAGGCCACGCCGCGCGCCGCGACATGCAGCCACGGCCGCCCTACCTTCCTCAAATTCAGCCGTTCCGATCTCGAACGGATGTTCGGTCGCCAATGACACTTCCGCGCATCGGCATGCTCACGCCGAGTTCCAACACCGCCCTGGAGCCCATCACCGCCGCGATGCTCGCGGGCGTCGCCACACTGCATGTCGCGCGTTTCCGCGTCACCGAGATCACGCTGTCGCAGACGGGCCTCGCGCAGTTCGACGATGCGCCGATGCTGCATGCGGCCTCGCTTCTCGCGGACGCGCGTGTCGCCGCCATCGGGTGGAACGGCACCTCCGGCGGCTGGCTCGGCTTCGACGTCGATCGCAGGCTTTGCCAGCGTATCACCGCGACGACCGGCATTCCCGCCACCACCTCGATGCTGGCGCTCAACGACATTCTCGTCCGGCGCGGCGTGCGGCGGCTTGGGCTGGTGACCCCCTATACGGATGATGTGCAGGCGCGCATCGCCGCAAACTACGCAGCCCTCGGCATCGGGACGGTGGCGGAACGGCATCTCGGGATTGCCGAGAATTTTGCCTTCGCCACGGTGCCGCCCGAGCGAATCGCCGCGATGGCGCGCGAGGTGGCGGCGGCCCGGCCGGAGGTGATCGCCATCGTCTGCACCAACCTGCATGCCGCCCCGCTCGCCGAGGCGCTGGAAGCCGAGACCGGCATCCCGGTGCTGGACACAATCGCAACGGTGGCGTGGGGGTGCCTGCGCCTCGCCGGCGCCGAACCCCGCGCGGTCAAAGGCTGGGGGCGTCTGTTTCGCGAAGGAAGGTGACGCGCGCGGCGCCGTGCAGCGCGGTCGCGAGCGGCCCGCCCACGTCGATTGGCTCGTCGCGCGCGGTCTCGCAGACCAGCAGCGCGCCGGGCGCGATCCAGCCCGCCGTGCGCAGCGCCGCCAGCGCCACGGGGATCAGCCCCTTGCCGTAGGGCGGGTCGAGAAAGACCAGAGTGCAGGGCTCGCCCTTCGGCGGGCGCGTCGCGTCGGCGGCGAGGATCGTCGCGCTTTCGGCATGGCAGGCTGCGATGTTGGCGGCGAGCGCGCGCCGTGCCACCGCGTCGGTCTCCATAAACCAGGCGCGCGCCGCGCCGCGTGACAGCGCCTCGAGCCCCATCGCGCCGGTGCCCGCGAAGGCGTCGAGCACCGCGGCGCCGTCCAGCACGCCCGCTGCCCAGGGTGCGTGCGCAAGCCGGTCGAAGATTGCCTGGCGCGCGCGGTCGGAGGTGGGACGCGTCGCCTCGCCCGGGGGAGCGGCGAGGCCGCGGCCGCGCCAGCGCCCGGCGACGATGCGCATCAGCCCAGCTGTTCCCGCACCACCTTGGGCGGCACCTCCGCGACCGCGCCCTTCGGCAGCGTGCCAAGCTGGAACGGCCCGTAGGC
>JAJYFW010000092.1 GCA_021785335.1 Pseudomonadota bacterium | reverse complement strand
GCCCAGCGCCGCGGCGGCGAGGCGTCCGGCGCGGGGGCGGGCGAAGGCGGGGAGGAAGACGACGCTCGCCAGCACGCCGGCGAGGATCTGGAAGCGGACGTTGACGTAGTAGAGCCCGTGCTCGGCGAAGGGCATGGCGAGGCCGAGCGCGATGGCGGCCAGGAGCACGACGAGGCCGGCGGGCGAGACGGCGACGCGGCCGGCGCGGGCGGCGGCGAGGAGGACGAGGATGAGCAGCAGTCCGGTCGCCGCGCCGAGCAGCACCGGGTAGGAGAACCAGGCGGAACTGACGGTGTGCCAGAGAAGGCTGGGCTTCTCGGCGAAGGTGCGGCCGCCGACGGTGAGCACGCGGGTGGCGGCGTAGAGCCCGCCCAGCAGGGCGGCGGCGGGCAGCGGCGGCAGCAGGGCGGCGGCAAGGCGGCAAGCGCGGCCTGGCGCCGGGGCGCGGGCGGCCCAGGCGCGCACGAGCGCGTCCGCGCCGAGGAAGGCCGCGAAGATGAAGGCGCCGAAGAGGTGGGCGACGAAGAGGCCGAAGCCGAGGGGCAGGGCCAGCGCGGACAGGGCCGCGAGGGCGCGCGGCGTGGTGGCGCGACGGCGCAGCAGCAGCCAGGCGCCGACAGCCCAGAAGGCCAGCATCGCGGACAGGCAGTAGTTCATGAAGCCAAACAGCAGGGCGAAATTCCAGGCGGTGAAGCCAGCCGTGAGGAACCAGGGCGACCAGCGCCCGTGCAGCGCGCGGCCGAGCAGGCCGAGGCCGCCGACCCAGCCGGCGACGACGAAGGCGACGAGGAGCTTCGCGGCGGCGGTGGGCGGCATGACGGCGAGCAACGGCGGGACCAGCAGGTCCATGCCGAGGTTGGGCACGAACACCCAGTGCACGCGGTAATGGCTGGCTACCGCGCTGCCCTTGAGCTGGCCCGCGAGCAGCATCATGCGGACCATGTGGTTGGGCAGGTCCGTCAGCGGCGGCATGCCCACGAGCAGCAGCGGCGTGCAGAGCAGCAGGCCGAGCACGAGGCTCGCCGGCACCGGTGCCGACAGCACGCGGCGCAAGGCAGGGGTGGATGGGATGAGGCTGATCCCGGCGCTCATGGCGCGAGTCTCCCCGGGATGCCTGATTCGTCCAGGCCCGGCGACCAAACCGGGCCTGGACTGGTCTCAGACTTCCGGCTGGGGCGCTGCCTCGGGGTCGAGCAGGGAGGCGATGTCCACCGTCTCCGCTGCTTCCTCGATGCCGATCGCCTCGCCGCGGGCCTGCTTCTCGGCCTCCTCGGCGCTGCGCGCAACATTGACGCGGACCGGAAGTGCCACTTCCGGATGCAGTGCCACCGAAACCGTGGACACGCCGAGCGCCTTGATCGGATGCGCCAGCGTCACCTGCGAGCGGTCGATGGTGAGCCCCGCCCCCGTGCACGCCTCGGCGATATCGCGGGCGGAAACGGAGCCGTAGAGGCTGCCGCTCTCGCCGGCCTGGCGGATGATCACGACCGAGAGCCCGTGCACTCGCTCGGCGACGCGCTCGGCCTCCTCGCGGCGCTTGAGGTTCTGCGCCTCGAGCTGGGCGCGCTGGGTCTCGAAGCGGGCGAGGTTGTCCTTGCTGGCGCGGATCGCCTTCTTCTGCGGCAGCAGGAAGTTACGGGCGAAGCCCGGCTTCACGCGAACCACCTCGCCCATCTGGCCGAGCTTTTCCACGCGCTGGAGGAGGATGACTTCGACGGCGGCCATGACTGTTCTCCTCAGGCGACCGTGTAGGGCAGCAGGGCGAGGAAGCGGGCGCGCTTGATGGCGACCGCGAGTTCGCGCTGCTTCTTGGCCGAGACCGCGGTGATGCGGCTGGGCACGATCTTGCCCTTCTCGGAGAGGAACCGCGAAAGCAGGCGGACGTCCTTGTAGTCGATCCTGGGCGCGTTGGCGCCGGAGAACGGGCAGGACTTGCGCCGGCGATAGAACGGGCGGCGGGCGCCGACGGCGGTGCGGCGGGCGGCGGGGTTAATTTCGTCCGACATGGCTTACTCCTCCTCCGGCCCGAAGCTGTCGCGCACGCTGTCCTCGCGCGCGCGGAACTCCTCGCGATCGTCATAGGGGCTGCGCTTGCGCCCGCTGTCGAAGCGGCCGGAAGGCTTGGGTCCGCGGAAGATCTTGTCGCGGTCGTCGCTCTTCTTGGCGAGCATGGCGCTCGGGCCTTCCTCGATCGCCTCGATGCGCACGGTCATGAAGCGCAGCACGTCCTCGTTGAGGCGCAGCTGGCGCTCCATCTCCACGATCGAGGCCGGCGCGGCCTCGAGGCCGAGCAGCATGTAGTGGCCCTTGCGGTTTTTCTTGATGCGATAGGCGAGGCCCCTCAGGCCCCAGTATTCGCGCTTGGCGACCTTGCCGCCTTCCGCCTCGAACTGGGTGGCGATGCCATCGGCGATGGCCTCGACCTGCTGCTGCGTGACGTCGTTGCGTGCGATGTACACGCATTCATAGAGCGGCATGTGCACTCCCTCTGGCTTGTCTCCGCCCCGCCCCCGAACGGGAGCCGTGCCGGGATGGCACGCGGGCATAGCCGCGCGGGGGCCGTCCCCGAGCGGCAGGGTGGCGCGGCTTATACGGGGATTTCGCCGCGGCGCAAGCGCGCGCCTCGCCGGACGCCGTCAGCCGGCGGCATAGGCCTCCCAGCCCTTCCGCCGCAACTCGCAGGCGGGGCACGTGCCGCAGCCATAGCCCCAGGCGTGGCGCCGAGCGCGCTCGCCGAGATAGCAGGTGTGGGTTTCCTCGCGGACGAGGTCCACCAGCGCCTCGCCGCCGAGTTCGCGGGCGAGCCGCCAGGTCGCCGCCTTGTCCAGCCACATCAGCGGCGTGTGCAGCACGAAGCGGCGCTCCATGCCGAGGTTGAGCGCCACCTGCAGCGCCTTCAGCGTGTCGTCGCGGCAGTCCGGGTAGCCGGAATAGTCGGTCTCGCACATGCCGCCGACGAGATGGCGCAGGCCCCGGCGATAGGCGACGGCCGCGGCGAAGGTGAGGAACAGCAGGTTGCGGCCGGGCACGAACGTGTTGGGCAACCCGTCCTCGCGCATCCGGATCTCCGCCTCCGAGGTCAGCGCGGTGTCGGAGATGGCGGCGAGCGCGTCCAGCGAAACCGTATGGTCCTCGCCGAGACGCGCGGCCCAGGCGGAGTTGAGCCGCGCCAGCCCCTCGCGGAACGCGGCGCGGCAGTCGAGTTCCACGCGGTGGCGCTGGCCGTATTCGAAACCGATGGTCTCGACGCGGTCGAACCTGTCGAGCGCCCAGGCGAGGCAGGTGGCGGAATCCTGCCCACCGCTGAACAGGACGAGGGCCGACTGGGGATCGGGCATGCGGCGCCTACGCCCGCTCGACAGCGGCTGGCGCCGGCAGGTCGTCCGCGGGCGTCCAGTTGCGGAACGAGACCGCCGGGCGCGGCGTCTCGTCGACGCTGAGGTGGAACACGTCGGGCCGCGCGTAATGGCCGACGGCGTCGAAGTCGAGGCGGGAGCGGGCGATCTCGCCGCGGTCGATCGCGGCGGTGAGGATGGTCTCGCCCGCGAAATCCGGGCCGGCCAGCACCTGCCCGAGCGGGTCGACAATGCAACTGCCGCCGCGGCTCATCACCGCCGCCGGATTGTCGCCGAACTCCGTCGGATAATCGGCCGGGTAGTCGGCGCGCCGCGCGAACTGGTTGGCGGAGAGCACGAAGCAGCGGCCCTCGAGCGCGATGTGGCGCATCGAGGGCAGCCAGGTGTCACGCCCGTCCGCGGTCGGCGCGCAGTAGATTTCGATCCCCTTCGCATACATCGCCGTGCGCAGCAGCGGCATGTAGTTCTCCCAGCAGATCACTGCGCCGATCCGGCCCAGCGGCGTGGCGATCACCGGCAGCGTCGAGCCGTCGCCGAAGCCCCAGATCAGCCGCTCGCTGGCCGTCGGCATCAGCTTGCGGTGCTTGCCCAGCAGCCGCCCGTCGGGCGCGAGGAACAGCACCGTGCAGTAGAGCGTGCCGCCCTCGCGCTCGATGACGCCGATCACCAGGTGCAGCCCGTTGTCGCGGGCGATTCGTCCGAGCCGCTCGACCGCGGGGCCTGGCACGTCGATCGCGCTCTCGTGGTAGCGGCGGAACTGCTCGCGCCCCTCCGGCTTGCGCGCACCGACGACGGCGCCGAAGCCGAGGCCGCGCGGATAGGCGGAGACGAACGCCTCCGGGAAGAGTGCGAGCCTGGCACCCCGCCGCGCCGCGTCGGCGGCGAGGTCGGCGGCCTTGTCGAGCGTCCGGCGGACGTCGAACGCGACCGGCGCCGCCTGCACCACGGCGGCGGTGAACACGCCGCCCTCCGCTTCCGTGAAATCATCGCCCGTCATGACATGCTCCCGTTCGCCGCGCGGCCCCCTCTGAGGCCGCGCGCGCGCCCAAGGTCAAGGTCCGCAACGTCAGCCGTCAGCCCGGGCGGGAGCCGACCAGCACGCCGACCAGGATCGCGGCGAGGAGGAACAGGCCGCCGACCATGAACATGATGCGGAACAACATCAGCTCGCGCTGGCTGGGCGGGCTCGCGTAGCGCGGCAGCGGCGGGGGAGCGGCCGGCGGCGGGACGGCGGCCGGTTGCGCCTCGTCGTCATGGGTGACCGTCGTCATGGCGGCTCAGGCCGCGGCGGCGAGCGGCCGGGTCCAGGGGCCGAGCGCGGCCGGCTCCCCTTCCCTGGCCATCATGAAGCCGCCGACCGGCACCGCGTGCCAGTCCTCGCGGTGGTCGTCGATCGGCTCCGAGACGATGGTCAGCCCCGCCTCGTCCTCGCGCCAGTAAAGCGTCGCGGGCTTGTCGTCGGAGGCCCAGCGGAAGGCCCAGATGGTCTCCCCGTCGGTCAGCGCCGCGGTGAAGCGCAGCGCCTCGCGGATGCCCTCGGCCAGCATCATCCCGCGGATCCGCGCGAGGGTCGCGGCCAGCGCCTCGGGCGGGTTCGCCTCCAGCCCCTGCGCCATGGCGGCGAGCAGGATCGCCTCCGAGTCGGTGGTGCCCAGGCGTGACGTGTAGAGCTCGTCCGGGATCATCGCCTCGATGCGCCGGCGCAGCCGCGCCCAGCCGCCGATCTGGCCGTTGTGCATGAACATGAAGCGGCCGACGACGAACGGATGGCAGTTGGAGCGCGAGGTCGCGGTGCCGGTGGAGGCGCGGACATGCGCGAAGAAAAGGCCGGAGCGGACCTGAGCGCAGAGGGAGCGCAGGTTCTCGTCCGACCAGGCGGGGCAGACCTCGCGGTAGAGGCCGGGCGTCGGCCGCTCGCCATACCAGCCGACGCCGAAACCGTCGCCGTTGGTGCCGGTCTTTGCCTCCTGCGCGTGCAGCGACTGGTCGATCAGCGAGTGCGTGGGGGCGGAGACAAGCTGCTCCAGCAGAATCGGGCTGCCGCGATAGGCAAGGAATCGGCACATGAGGCGTACTCCAGGGCGCGCGCGGCGAATTTCCGCCGCAGGCGGGCCGCGTTTGACACCACCTTGGGGCGAAACTAAGCGCGCCGCCAGCCAATTGGGAGAAGTCGATGGCGGTGCACGCGTTCCTGTTTCCGGGCCAGGGCAGCCAGGCGCCCGGCATGGCCAAGGACCTGGCCGCCGCCTTCCCCGCCGCCCGCGAGGTGCTGCAGGAGGTGGACGACGCGCTGGGCCAGCACCTCTCGCGCCTGATGGCGGAGGGACCGGCCGACGAGCTGACGCTGACCGAGAACGCGCAACCGGCGCTGCTCGCGCATGCGATGGCCGTGGTGCGGGTGCTGGAGCGCGACGGCGGCAGGACGGTCGCCGGCACGGCCGCGGTGGTCGCGGGTCACTCGCTCGGCGAATACGCGGCGATCGCCGCGGCGGGCGGCTTCGCGCTGGCGGACGCGGCGCGGCTGTTGCGGCTGCGCGGCCAGGCGATGCAGCGCGCGGTGCCGCCGGGCGTGGGCGCGATGGCCGCCCTGCTCGGCGCCGACCTCGAGCAGGCGGCCGCGGTCTGCGCCGAGGCGGCAGCGACGCCCGATGGCGGCAGGGAAGTGATCGGCGTCGCCAACGACAACGGCGGCGGCCAGGTGGTGATCTCCGGCCATGCGGGGGCGGTGGACCGGGCGATCGAGATCGCCAAGGCCAAGGGCATCCGCCGGGCGATGAAGCTGCCGGTCTCCGCCCCGTTCCACTGCGCGCTGATGGCGCCGGCTGCGGACGCGATGGCCGAGGCGCTGGCGAGGACGCCGCCGCGCGCGCCGCTGGTGCCGATCATCACCAACGTCACCGCGGCGAAGGTGACCGACCCCGCGACGATCGCGCGGCTGCTGGTGGAGCAGGTGACAGCGACGGTGCGCTGGCGCGAGAGCATCCTCGCGATGGGGGCGCTCGGGGTCGATTCCTTCGTCGAACTCGGCAGCGGCAAGGTGCTTACCGGGCTGATGAAGCGGCTGCTGCCGGACGCGCGGGCGGTCGCGGCCGGCACCCCGGCGGAGATCGAGGAACTGATAAAACTCATTTAGGAACAATATGATGTTCAAACTTGATGGCAAGGCGGCGCTGGTCACCGGCGCCTCGGGCGGCATCGGCGCGGCGATCGCGCGGACGCTCGCGGCGCGGGGGGCGGCGGTGGTGCTCTCCGGCACCCGCATCGACGCGCTGGAAGCGCTGGCCGCCGAGATCGACGCCATGGCGGGAGCGGGCGGCGCGCATGTCTGCCCCGCCGATCTCGCGGACCCCGCGGCGCCGGACGCGCTGGTCGCGGCGGCGGAGGCGAAGGCCGGACCGCTGCACGTGCTGGTCAACAATGCCGGGCTGACGCGCGACATGCTGGCGCTGCGGATGAAGGACGAGGACTGGGCGAAGGTGCTCGAGGTCGATCTCGCCGCCCCGTTCCGCCTCGCGCGCGCCGCGCTCAAGGGCATGCTGCGGCGCCGCGCCGGGCGGATCGTCTCGATC
>JAJYFW010000091.1 GCA_021785335.1 Pseudomonadota bacterium | reverse complement strand
CGGGTACTCGCGGGCGATGGCGGGTTCTCGCGCGCCTCGCTCGAGCGCGGCGGCGGGTTCGCGGGCGCGGACGGTGTCTTCGAGCTGATGTCCGATGGCAGCGTGCGGCGCGCGCTTGCCGTGTTCAACGTGGTGCAGGGTGGCCCCGACACGGTCGCCTCGCCAGCGCCGAGCACGGTCACCGGGCCGGTGATCTGAACGTGCCGCGGGAAGGGGCCGGCGCGGCGACGACGGCCCCGCGATGACGGCAGGCCGCGTCCTCTGCGCCCTGGCGCTGGCGGCGGCGCCGGTGCTGTGCGTGGCGGTGCTGGCGGCCGGCGGCTGGATCGGCGTGGGACCGGCTGTGGCAGTCGGCGTGGTGAGCCTCGCCGGCGGCGGCGTGGCCGTGATGCTGTGGGTGCGCGACCTGCACTGGCTGGAGACGGCGCTGCGCCATGCCGCTGCGGGCGACACGGCGGCGTTGGCACAGGACGTCGCGGCGCCGCGGCTGCCGGGCGCGGGGCAGGTCGCGGTCGGGATCGAGCGGCTGGCGCGCACGCTCGCGGCGCGCGGCGAGGAACTCACGGCGCTGTCGCGCGCCAGCGAGGCAATCGTCGAGCGGCTGCCCGACCCGCTGATCGTGCTGGGTCCGCAACGGGACGTCCGGCGCGCCAATGCCGCGGCGCACGCGGCGTTCGGCACCGAGATGGCGGCGGTGCTGCGCCACCCGGTCCTGCGCGAGGCGATCGAGCGCGCCTGGCGCGGCGGCGAGACGCAGGTTGCGGAGATCCGCCTGCCGGTGCCGAACGAGCGCGAGGTCGCGGCAACGGTGCTGCCCTTCGACCCGCCGCTCGCCGATGGCGGCCGCGCGATCCTGGTGCTGTCCGACCGTTCGCGCGAGAGGGCGCTCGAGCGAATGCGCGCGGATTTCGTCGCCAACGCCAGCCACGAGCTGCGCACGCCGCTCACGAGCCTCATGGGTTTCGTCGAGACGCTGCGCGGCCCGGCGGCGGATGACCCGCAGGCGCAGGAACGCTTCCTCGGCATCATGGCCGAGCAGGCGCAACGCATGGCGAACCTGATCGACGACCTGCTGTCGCTGTCGCGCATCGAAATGAACGAGCGCCAGGCGCCGTCGGACGTGGTGGACCTCGGCCCCCTCGCCGAGCGGGTGGCAGCGGGGTTCGAGCCGCGCCTGGCGGCGCGCGCGATGCGCCTGGAGCTCGCGGCACCGGCGGGGACGAAGGTCCTGGGCGATGCCGACCAGCTGGCGCAGGTGCTGCAGAACCTGGTGGACAACGCCGTGAAGTATGGGCGCGAGGGCGGCTTGGTACGCATCGGCGTCCAGCCCGTGGAGGGCCCGCCCTGGCCGCCGCGTCCCGGCGCCGTGCTCTCGGTCATGGATGACGGCCCGGGCATCCCGCGCGTGCACCTCGCGCGGCTGACGGAGCGGTTCTACCGCGTGGACAAGGGCCGCTCGCGCGCTGCCGGCGGCACCGGGCTCGGGCTCGCCATCGTCAAGCACATCGTCAACCGCCATCGCGGCCAGTTGCTGATCGAGAGCGAGGAGGGCAAGGGCTCGAGCTTCAGCGTCTGGCTGCCGGCGCCCGAAACGAAGAGCACGTGAGCGGTACGGCCTCCGCGCTCGACCATGTCGGCGTCGTGGTGCGCAACGCGGCGGCGGCGCGGGAGGCGTGGAGGGAGGCGGGCTTCGCACCGACGCCCGGCGGGCGGATCATGCTGCGGCACGGCTACATCGAGCTGCTGGCACAGGACGCGACAAAGCCGAGCGCCACGCTCGCCGCGATGCTCGCGCAGGGCGAGGGTGCGCATGTGCTGAGCCTGCGCGTTGCGGACGCGGACGCGGCGGCGGCACGGCTGGGGCGCGCGGGATTCGCCGCCGAGGTGGTGGAAAACTCACGCCCCGGGGAGGCCGGCGGTGTCGCGCGCTTTCGCCGCGTGCCGCTCGCCGACGCGCTGCCGCGACTGCAACTGATCGAGCACGCGACGCCGGAGGCGGTCTGGCATCCAGCCCTGCTCGACCAGCCGAACGGCGCGCTGGCGCTTGACGAGGTGGTGGCTGTCGCGGCCCCGCCCGCCGGCTTCGCCGCCCGCCTCTCGCGGGTGGCCGGGCGCGGGCTAGCGCCGGCCGATGGCGGGTTCCTGTTGCCGCTCGACCGTGGCGCCGTGCGGGTGCTGAGCCCCGAGGCGTTCAGCCGCCTGTGGCCCGGCGCGGCGCCGCCCGGGAAGCTTCCCCGGCTCGCGGCGCTGGTGCTGCGCGGGGCGGCGGCGAGGACCATCCATTTCCCGGGCCTGGAACTGCGAGTTCTATCGCCTGGCGAGGCCGCGCCGGGCTGACCCGCGAGGTTGGCGCTTTTCCGGCTCGGGCGAGGGCCCGACAATAAAAAAATGGATGACAGCGAGGCGGCAACCGCCGACCAGGTAGAGAACAGCCTGATCACGGACGCCCCGCCGCAGCCGGCACGGCGCGCGGCGGGGGTCGGCGACATCACCGCCAAGGCGCGGATGACGGCCCTGGTCGTCGCGACGGCGCTGTTCATGCAGAACCTCGACTCGACCGTGGTCTCGACCGCGCTGCCAACCATGGCGCACGCCTTCAACGTACAGCCCGTGCGCATGAACGTGGCGCTGACCTCCTACCTGCTGGCGCTCGCCGCCTTCATCCCGGCGAGCGGCTGGATGGCGGACCGGTTCGGCGCGCGCAACGTCTTCCGCGCCGCGATCGCGGTGTTCACGGTGGGCTCGATCGCCTGCGGCGCCGCGAACTCGCTACCGGAGCTGGTGCTGGCGCGGGTGCTGCAGGGCGCGGGCGGGGCGATGATGGTGCCGGTGGGACGGCTTCTGCTGCTGCGCTCGATCGCGAAGTCAGAGGTGGTGGCGGCAATGGCGTGGCTGACCATGCCCGCGCTGATCGGCCCGCTGGTAGGCCCGCCGGTGGGCGGCTTCATCGTCACCTGGTTCTCCTGGCGCTGGGTGTTCGACATCAACATTCCCTTCGGCGTGCTCGGCGTAGTGCTGGTCTCCGTCTTCTTCGACGACACGCGCGAGAAGGCCGCCACTCGTTTCGATGGCGTTGGTTTCGTGCTCTCGGCGGTGGCAATGGCGGCAACGATTTTCGGGCTGGAGACGGTCGGGCGCAGCATCGTCCTCCCAGCAGTCTCGGTGGCGGCCCTGCTGCTCGGTGCCGCCACGGTCGGTGCCTATGCCTGGCACGCGCGGCGCACCGCGACCCCGCTGCTCGATTTCTCACTGTTCCGCATGCCGACCTTCATGGTCTCCACCTTCGCCGGCACGTTGTTCCGCATCGGCGTCGGCGCGGTGCCGTTCCTGCTGCCGATGATGCTGCAACTCGGCTTCGGCCTCTCGCCGCTGCAATCGGGCATGATCACGCTGGCGGGCTCGGTCGGCGCGCTGTTCATGAAGCCCGTGGCGGTGGCGCTGCTGCGGCGCACCGGGTTCCGCACCACGCTGGTGTGGAACGGGCTGCTTTCCACCGCCTCGCTCGCGATCGTGGGCTTCTTCCGCCCGTCCTGGCCGCTGGTCGCGATCTACGCCGTGCTGCTGCTGGGCGGATTCCTGCGCTCGCTGCAATTCACCGCGTTCAACTCGCTCGCCTATGCCGACATCCCGCGCGAGCGGATGAGTGCTGCGACCAGCCTCTATTCCACCGTCCAGCAGCTTTCGCTCACCGTCGGCGTCTCGGCCGGGGCGGCGGTGCTCGCGATGTCGATGGCGATGGGCGGGCACGCGCAGCCGCAGCTCGCGGATTTCACCGCCGGGTTCCTCGGCGTCAGTTTCTTCATGCTGCTGGCCTCGCCGGCGGCGCTGATGATGCCGCACGCGGCTGGCGCCGAGATGACCGGGCACCAGGCCGATAGCGAGGACTAGCCGGCGCAAGCGACGGAAGGCGGCGCCGGCGCAAGCCCGGCAGAGAGGGCGCGTCACAACGGAGACGCGTCATGTCCGCCCGAAGCGAGACTTTCGCCACGCCTGCCCTCGCGCCCCGCGGCATCGCGCGGCTGATTTTCTGCAACCTGGCGGCCCAGTCGGCCGAGCAGATCGCGGTTGCCGCGGCCGCCATCATCGCGGTCGCCGATCTCGGCGCGCCGCCGGCGCAGGCGGGTTGGCTGCAGACGGCACAAACCCTGCCCTTCCTGCTGCTCGCGATCCCAGCGGGGCTGGCCGCCGACCGCGCCTCGCGCACGCGGCTGATGGTGGGCGCGGAGGCCCTGCGTGCCGTCTGCCTGCTGGGGGTGGCCACGCTGGCGGCGCGCGGTTCGCTGACCGTGCCGTTGCTGGGGCTGTTGGGCTTCCTCGCCGCGACGGGGACGCTCGCCTACAGCGTCGCCGCGCCGTCGCTGGTGCCGGCACTGGCGCGCCGGGAGCACTTGGCAAGGGCCAACACGAGGCTGGAGCTGGCGCGCAGCGCCGCCTTTGCGGCGGGACCGGCGATGGCTGGGTTCCTGGTCGCGGGCGGCGCCGGGCTCGCCTTTGGTGCCGCCGCGCTGCTGTCGATCACGGGGATGGTCCTGCTCGCGGGGTTGCGTGAGCCTCCGCGCGCCACCCCCGCGCGCCGGCCCGCGATGGCCGAGCTGGGTGCCGGCATCGTCTTCATCGCGCGCCACAAGCTGCTGCGCCCGGTGGCACTGACGGCTATCGTGTTCAACCTCAGCTTCTTCGTCATGCAGGCGATCTACGTGCCGCACGCGGTCCGCGATCTCGGCCTCTCGTCCGCCGGCATCGGTGTCAGCATGGCGAGCTATGGCGCGGGCATGGTGGCCGGTGCGCTGCTGGCTCCGGTTCTGGCGCGGTGCCTGCGCTTCGGACGGCAGGTGGCGATCGGCCCTCTCGCGGGGTTTGCCGCCTCCCTCGCGATGCTGGCCACGCTCGCCTGGCCGACCCCGCTCCTCGCCGCCCTGTCCTTCTTTTTGATCGGCGCGGGCCCGATCGTCTGGACCATCACCACCACGACGCTGCGCCAGGCCGTCACGCCCCCGGCGCTGCTGGGTCGCGTCTCGGCGGCGCTGCTGACCGCGACCTGGGGCGTACGGCCGCTCGGCGCGGCGGCCGCCGCCCTGATCGCCTCCGGCCCCGGAATCGGCGCCTGTCTCTTCGTGGCGACGACGGGTTTCGCGATCCAGGCCGCGATCGTCCTGGCTTCGCCGGTCGCCCGGTTGTCCGCGCTGCCGGACGCTGTATCCGACTGGACATAGCGCGCCGATGATGCATGACTGCGCCGGGCCACGTTATCGCCGGCCATGCATATCGATCGGAGACGCCGATGCCCACCCGCCGCGAGGCCCTCGCCCTCCCCCTGGCCGCGACGCTCGCCGCCGCCCTGGCCGGCCCCGCCGACGCGGCGACGCCGTTCGCGGTCGCCTATGCCGGCTCGATGGGGGCGCTGATGGACAAGGGTATCGGCCCCGCCTTCGAAGCCGCTGAGCATATCCGGTTCCAGGGCATCGGCCGCGGCGCCTTCGCGCTGGCACGACTGATCGCTGCGAAGCAGATGGTGGTGAACACGTTCATTCCGATCACCGCGGGCCCGTTCGAGATCGTCCACAAGGCGGGGCTCGCGGCGACCGCGGTGCCGGTCGCGAGCACGCAGATGTGCCTGCCGTACAGCCCGAAATCGCCGCACGCGAAACTGTTCGAGGCCGTCGCCGCGGGCAGGGAATCGCTGCCGAGGGCGCTGCTCACCGCCGGCGTGCGCTTCGGCCGCACCGACCCGCGCACCGATCCGCAGGGCCGCGGCATCCTGTTCACGATGAAGCTGGCCGAGATCTACTACAAATCTCCCGGTCTGGCGGCGAAGGTCCTGGGCCCCGCCATCAACCCCAGGCAGATCTTCGCCGAGCCCTCCCTGCTGGCGCGGCTGGAGGCAGGGCAGATCGACATCTCCTCCGGCTATCTCAGCGCCGTGCACGCGCAGGGGCTGCCGGCCATTCCGCTGCCGGCCGAGATCAACCTTGGGGATGCGACCAGGGCGGCGACATGGTATGCGCGCGCCCGCATGGCGGTGCCGGTCGCGCACGGGACAATGACCGCGGTGCCGCAACCGCTCGTGTTCTACGCCATGACCCTCGCCAACGCGCCGCATCCCAAGGCCGCCGCCGCGTTCCTCGCGTTCCTCGCCGGCACCCGGGGCCAGGCGTTGTTCGCGCGCTTCGGCTACAGCCCGCCCTCGGGTTCCCCGCTCACAGCCTGATGGCCGGCGAACCGCTGCTGGCGCTGGGCGAGAGTGCCGCCGCGGACCACGCGGTCGCGCCCCTGCGCCTGGCCGCCCCCCTCGGCGCGCTCGCGCTCGGCTTTCTGCTCATCCCCTATGTCGGGCTGGCGCTGACCACGGACTGGGGCGGGCTTGCGCCCTCCGCCGGGGACTGGCAGGCGGTCTGGACATCGGTCGGCGCGACATTGGCGGCGCTGGCGCTGGTGGTGGCGGGCGGCACGCCGCTCGCGTGGTGGCTTGCCTCGCGCAAGCCGCGCCTGCGCGTGGTGCTGGATGCGCTGTTGCTGCTGACCCTGCTGACGCCGCCGCTGGCGATGGGGCTGATGCTCGCGATCGCCTATGGGCCGTACAGCGCGATCGGCAGTGCGGCGGCGAGGTTCGGGCTGGAACTGTCGAACACGCCGGCGGCCTTCCTGCTGGCCCAGATCTATGCCTCCGCCCCATATTACGTGCTGGCGGCGCGCGGCGCGTTCGAGGCCGTGCCCGCCGAGTACCAGGACATCGCCCGCACCCTCGGGCGCGGCCCGTGGTATTCGTTCTGGCATGTCTCGCTGCCGCTGGCCCGGCTGGGTCTGGCGACCGGGCTGGCGCTCGCCTGGGTGCGCGCGCTCGGCGAGTTCGGCGTGGCGCTGATCATCGCTTATTTCCCGCAGGGAATTCCGGTGCGGCTTTGGGTCGACCTGCAGGATACCGGTCTG
>JAJYFW010000090.1 GCA_021785335.1 Pseudomonadota bacterium | reverse complement strand
CCAGATAGTGCAGGGCGGCATGCGTCGCGTGCACGATTGCCATCAGATCGACGGCGAAACAGGCAGCCCAGCCGGACGCATCGTCGGTGGTGCCGAAGCCGGAGGCGTTGTTGACCAGGATGTCGATGCCCCCGAGCGCCGCGCCGGCCGCCGCGACATAGGCGCGGATCGACGCCTCGTCGCCGAGGTCGCAGGTGGCGGCATGGCCCTTCTCGCCGAGTTCCCGGCGCGTCGTCTCCAGCGGACCCGGGCTGCGCGCGCAGATCGAGACCGCCGCGCCGGCCCGCGCGAAGCCGAGCGCGATGCCTCGCCCGATGCCGCGGCTGCCGCCGCAGACGACGACACGCCTGCCGGTGAAATCGAGACTCATTGCAACGTTCCTCCCTCGTGTCGTGATCACCGCGTCAGTGTGACGCGGCGCGGTACCCGGTCAACCGGCGCCGTCCATTTGTTTCGGTGCGGCATATCGTCCTGCGGCCCCCATCAGCGCCATGCCGAACAGCGCCGCGGCGATGGTGGCGACCACGATCAGCAGGCGGATCCGCGTCGCCACCGCGTGGGCCTCCGCCACCAGCTTCTTTCCGGCGCCGGCGGCGAGTTCCGGGTGCTGCAGCAGCAGCCGCTCATAGGGGATCGGAATCGCGTAGGTGGCGAAGACGCCGACGAGCCCCACGATGCCGAAGCTGATCGCGAGAAACCCCATCAGCGAATAATTCGGTCTGCCCGGCTGTGCCATGGACGCTGCTTACGGGAGCCGGCGGTTTCCGAAAAGGCCGCGCGGCGGACGGTCAGCCCAGCGCCGCGAGCAGTTCCTCGCCGTAGCGCAGCAGCTTGGACTGGCCCACGCCCTTGATCGCCGCCAATTCCGCCAGCGTCGCCGGCCGGCTTGCGGCGATTTCCTGCAGCACGCTGTCGTGGAAGATCACGTAGGGCGGCACGCCCTGCGCGCGCGCGGTGGCCAGCCGCCAGGCGCGCAGCGTCGCGAAGGCGGGCGTTTCCTCCCGCGCCGGCCGCGTCTCCCGCCCGCGCGCGCGCGCCACCGCCGCGCGCATCGCCACAGGCTGTTCGCCGCGCAGGATCGGCCGCGCCACCTCCGGCGCCAGCGACAGCGTCGGGTAATCACCGATCGCGACATCGAGCGCGCCCAGCACCACCAAGTGCCGGATCAGCGCCCTCCAGTACGTCACCGGCCGGTCGGCACCGATGCCGAACACGGAAAGCATGTCGTGCGAATGGCGCAGCACCGCCTCCGTCGCCTCGCCGCGCAGCACAGCCGCGACATGCGCCGCGCCGAACCGCCCGCCGGTGCGGTGAACAGCGGAGAGCAGTTTTCGTGATTCCTCCGTCGCATCCTCCAGCACCGGAGCGGCGCGGCAATTGTCGCAATGCCCGCAATCCCCGGCCAGTGTCTCGCCGAAGCAGGCGAGTAGCGCGCGCGTACGGCAGGCGGGCGATTCCGTGAGCCCGATCATTGCCTCCAGCCGGGAGCGCATCACCTGCTTCTGCGCCTCGGGTGCGGCGGACGCGGCATGGAAGGAGCGGGCGCGCGCGACATCCTCCGCGCCATAGAGCAGCAACGTCTCGGCTTCCGCCCCGTCGCGCCCGGCGCGGCCGATCTGCTGGTAATACGCCTCCGGTGAATCCGGCATGTCGAGATGCACGACGAAGCGCACGTCCGGCCGGTCGATTCCCATGCCGAAGGCGATGGTCGCCACCACCACGATCGGCTCGCCGCCGCGGAACCGAGAAGCCGCGCGCCGCTTCACCTCCGGGTCAAGCCCGGCGTGGAACGCCACCGCGTCGATCCCCTTCGCCGCGAGCATCGCGGCCGTACGCTCGGTGCGTGCGCGGGTGCCGCAGTAGACGATCCCCGCCTCGCCCTCGTGCCGGCGCAGGAACGAAAGCAACTGCGCCTGCTCGGCATCCTTGCCGGCGGCGCCGATCACCAGGTTCTCGCGATGGAAGGAGGCGGCGAAGATCTCCGCCTCGGGCATGTCGAGCGCCGCGAGAATATCGTCGCGCGTGCGCCGATCCGCGGTCGCTGTCAGCGCGATGCGTGGCACGCCCGGGAAGTCCGGCCAGAGCTCGCGCAACTGCCGGTATTCGGGGCGGAACTCGTGCCCCCACTGGCTCACGCAATGCGCCTCGTCGATCGCGATCAGCGACGGGCCCGCGCGGGCAATCCGCTCGCGCGTGCCCTCCATCAGCAGCCGCTCGGGCGAGACATAGAGCAGGTCGAGTGTGCCGTCCTCCAGCGCCCGCGCCGTCGCGCGCGCATCGGCGGGATCGCGCTCGGAATGGAGCGCCCCCGCAGCCACGCCCGCCTGACGCAGCGCCGCCACCTGGTCATCCATCAGCGCGATCAGCGGCGAGACGACGATTCCGGGCCCTGGCCGGCAGATCGCGGGGATCTGGTAACAAAGGCTCTTGCCGCCGCCCGTGGGCATCAGCACCAGCGCGTCGCCCCCTGCCGCAGCATGCGCGATCGCCTGCTCCTGCAAGCCGCGGAAGGCGGAAAAGCCGAAAACCCGGCGCAGGATATCGTGAGGGGTGGGGTTCATCGGCACGGCAGCATGACCACCGACCGCTACGCGAGCGCGCAGGAGTCGGTCGAGCAGGCGTGGCGTGACCTAGCCCGTCGCCGCCATCGCGTGCCCGCCGGAAAGTCGCCAGATTCTGTCCAACTGCTCGATGCCCATCAGCCGGTGCGCGATCAGCACCACCGTCCGCCCGACCGCCACCTCGTTCAGCGTTGCGAGGAAGGCGCGCTCGGTGTCCGCGTCGAGCCCGGCGCAGGGCTCGTCGAGGATCAGGATCGGCGCCGGCGAAAGCAGCGTGCGCGCCAAGGCGAGCCGCCGCCCCTGGCCGCCGGAAAGCCCGGCGCCGCCTTCGCCCATCCACGTATCCAGCCCCTCCGGCAGCGCGCGTACCACGTCGGCAATGCGCGCGGTTTCCAGCGCCTGCCACAGCTCCTCCTCGCTGGCGTCGGGCCGCCCGAGCAGCAGATTGGCGCGCACCGTGTCGGCGAAGAGATGCGTCGCCTGCGAAAGGTAGCCGATATTGGCGCGCAACTCCGCCGAGGGGATGCGCGCGATGTCGACGCCCCCGAGCGTGATCCGCCCCGCCTCCGGTTCCGTCGCGCGCAGGGCGAGCGCCGCCAGGCTCGACTTGCCGGCGCCCGACGGCCCAAGCAGCGCCACCCGGCTGCCCTGCGGGATCTCCATCGTCAGCCCCTCGAACACCGGCGGCCGATCGACCGACCAGCGGAACGTGACGCCCTCGAAACGTAGTGCGAAGCCGGTGGGGGAGGCGGGATGCGCCGGCTCCGCCGGAGCCGTGGTCTCGACCGCCTCGAACAGCCGCGTCGAGGCTCGCGCCGCCTGGCCGAGGCTTGATCCCGCCCGCGCCAGCCCGCCGGTGATCTCGAACGCGGCGAGGGTGAGGAACAGCAGCAGCAGCGCCGCCGGCGCATGGCCTGCGGCCGCGATCGCGATCAGCACGCCGAGCAGTCCCACCTGGCCCGCGAGCAGCGCCATCGCCGACGCATTGGCGGCAACCCTGGCGATGCCGTGCTCGGCGCCGTAAAGCTCCGCCTCGCGCGCCTGGATCGCGGCGCGCATGCGTCCATCGGCGCCGAATACCCGCACCTCCCGCAGCCCCGAGAGCAGATCGAGCGCCGCGACCCGCAGCGCCGCCCCGGCCTCCGCGCGCCGCCCGCCGAACCGCATCGCCCCGCGCGCCGCGATGGCCGGCCCCGCGAAGGCCGCGAGCGCGAACAACACCGCGAGCAATGCCGCGAGATGTGGATCAACGTCCCACGCCCGCCACACCAGCACGGGCCAGACCAGCAGCGCGCCGAGCAGCGGGATCAGGATGCGCAGATAGACGCCGTCCAGCACGTCGATATCGGCCACCAGCCGCGCCAGAAGGTCGCCCGAGCGGCGGAACCCGATGCCCCACGACGCCCCGCGCGCGATGCCGCGGAACAGCCAGACGCGCAGATCGGCGAGCGCCCGGAACGTCGCGTCGTGAGTCGCCAGGCGCTCGACGTAGCGCAGCACCACGCGCAGCGGGCCCAGCAGGCGCAGGATCGCCAGCACCGCCGCCCCGCCCAGCGCCGCGCCGGCCAGCGCCTGCACCGAGATCCCGGAGGCGAGCGATACCAGCGCGATCGCGATCCCCAGCAGCAGCACGTCGTCCTGGCTGCGCCAGAGACGCATGACGCGGAACAGATCCCTCATGCCGCACCTCGGGCGGCGACGTTCGCCGGCTGCAAGTCGAGCCTCCGCCCGGGAAACGCATGCGCCGCGGAAGCGTGGCTCGCCAGCACCACGGTGCGCCCCAGCGCGAGGCGGCGCAGGCTGTCCAGCACCTCCGCTTCGGTTGCCGGGTCGAGATGCGCCGTCGGCTCGTCGAGCAGCAGCAGCGGCGCGCCCTTGAGGAAGGCGCGCGCGATCGCGACCCGCTGCGCCTGGCCGCCGGAAAGCCCGAACCCGCCTTCGCCGATCGGCGTCTCCAGGCCCTGCGGCAGCGCCGCGATGACGGATTCCAGTCGCGCGAAATGGATCGCCGCCTGCAACTCCTCCGCCGTCGCCTCAGGCTTGGCGAAGCGGATGTTCTCGGCGATGGTCGCGGCGAACAGCATCGGCCGCTGCCCGATCCAAGCGATCAGCCGCATCCGCGCGGCGGGCACCAGGGTCGAGGCATCGGCGCCGTTGAAGGTGATGCGTCCCTCCTGCGGCGTCGCGAATCCCAGCAGCAACTCCATGATGGTCGTCTTGCCACTGCCCGAGGGGCCGGTGAGAATCAGTGTCTCCCCCGCCGGCACGCGGAAGGAGAGTCGCTCCAGTGCCGGTCCGCGCGCCTCGTCCCAGGCGAAGCGCACGTTCTCGAACGCGACGGTCACGCCATGGGCCGCGACGGTACGGATCGCGGCCGGCGGCGCCACGGGCTCGGCAGGCGACGGCAACTCGGCGAATTTCTCCGCCGCCGGACCGGCCGCCATGTGGTCCTGGTAGGCGGCTGCGAAGGCGCGGATCGGCGCGAAGAACTCTGGCACCAGCCAGAGCGCGAACAACGCCCGCGGCTCCCAGGCGAAGCCGGCTTCCCAAACCACCAGCACCATCGCCGCCACCGCGGCCATGTCGAGTGAGACCGAGGAGAGGAAGGCCACGCGCAGCACGCGCAGCGTGCGCCGGCGCAGTTCGTCCGCTGCCTCGGCCAGCGCCGCGGCCTCGGCCTCGGCGCGGTTGGCGAGCACGATGGTGGCGATGCCGCGGATACGGTCGACGAAGCGGGTCTGCAGCCGCTGCATGGCGTGGAACTGCCGGCGCGCGGCGGCAGCGGCACCGATCCCGGCGAGCGCCATGGCGAACGGCACGAGCAGCCCGCAGAGCCCGATGGTAATCCCGGCGAGCGGGTTGACGGCGAGTACCGCGAGCCCCACCAGCGCCGGTCCCAGCACCGCCTGCTGCATCGCCGGCAGCCACCGGGAATGGTAGCCGTCCATCGCCTCGACCGCGTCTACGGCGACGCCGGCGAGCTCCGCCGAGTGCCGGTCGCGCAGCTTGCCCGGCCCGGCATCGAGCAGCGAGGTCAGTACCGCATCGCGAAGGCGCCGGCGGGCGCCCGCGCCGGCGCTGAAGGCCAGCCGCTCAGCCAGCACCGCGAGGCCCGCGCGCAGCAGCGCGGTCGCGCCGAACCCGATCGCCGGCCACAGCAAGCCGATGCCGGCGAGCAGCAGCGTCGCGCACGCGGCCTGCCCAATCGCGAGCAGTGTGCCGAGTGCCTGCACCGCAACGACGCGGCGTGTCGCGCCCCTGGCTTCATGCTCTCGCGCGCGCAACCAAGCGCGGGCAGGGGTCAGCTTACGGCGAGGCATGAAGCGTTGCGGTGCGGCATGGCGGCTTAATGCCAGAAACCGCCGTCACGCGGGAAGCCCCGCGCCACGGTCGAAACAAAGCGACTCAGGTTCAGAGAGACGGAGGGGCCAGAGGAGGCAATTGGGCCAGGCTTCGCCGCCGGCCCGCGCTCAGTTGGGGCCGAGCAGGGACGAGATGTCGATGATGTGGGCGAAGCTCAGCAGCGCGATCATCGCGCAGACGGTGACGACGGTATCGACCATCGCGCCGAGGCCGGTTCCCTTGACGATGATCCACGCACCGACGAGCGGCATCGCGAACAGCAGCAGCTCCCTGCTTGACGCAAAATCGAACATCGGAACCAACTCCTCATCGACCAAGGCTGCGCTATAGACCAGTCTCTATGCGCAACACTCGTCTACTTTCGTAGACGCGTCCTTTCACCCCTCACCCCATAACAATATTTTATTTATAAGCTATCTCGGCCTTGAGTGCCAGCGTGTCATGAGGAGGCGCCGCGATTTATGAGCGGCGCGGAGGACGACCGGATGAACGCCTCGGGTGGGGTGGTGCAAGGGCTGACGCTGACTGCGGGGGCGAGTGTTTCTCTGGCGTGTTTTGTCGTCATTACAAATAGTTCCGGGCCAGCCCTCCAGGCGGGCGCCGGCGCGGACGTCACCCTCGTCAATGCCGGCACCATTACCGGCGGTGGCTCCTATGGGCAGGGCATCTACCTGCTCGGCGGCGGCACCCTGATTAATTCGGGGACAATTTCCGGCGCCTACGCCGCCTCCGTCCTCGGCCCCGCCACGGTCTTCAACAACGGCGCCATCGTCGGCGGCGCCGGGCCACGCGACACCGGGCTCTATCTCGGCGGCGGCGGGCTGGTGCTGAACGGCGCGTGGGGCCAGCTGGCCGGCGGGCATGCCGGGGTGGAACTCGTGCGCGGTGGCACGGTGATCAATTTCGGTCAGATCCGGGGCTCGGGGCAGGCAGGCTACGGCCTGCTGGGGCTCGGCGGCGGCGCGCTGCTCAACGCCGGCAGAATCGAAGCCACGGCGACGCAGGCGGAGGGCGTGCGCTTCGCCGGGGGCTATGGCTATGTAACCAAT
>JAJYFW010000089.1 GCA_021785335.1 Pseudomonadota bacterium | reverse complement strand
GCTGACGCCTGTCCGCCCTGGCGTCGCCCGCGCGAGCCTGCCGGCGCCGCAGGTCGGCGTCTGGCGCGTGGACGAGGGCGGGCTCGCCGCCTTCGCCGCCGCCGGCCCCGCGGACCCGCCGGAGTTCGCGGATCTGCGCGCGACCGCGACGAAGCTCGGCCCTGCTGCCGCTGCCTCGCACGGCGCGGTGGTGTGGCTCGACCCCAAGGGCGCGCCGGCGCTGCGCATGGTCGATCCCGGGCAGCTCACCAAGGGCAATGGCTGGATCGGCCTCCTGCGCCGCCGCGCCCATGTGGTGACCGGCGTGGACATGGTGCCGCTCGTACCGCCCTGGGCCGCGCTCACCGTCATCCTGCTGCTTGCCGTGCTCGCGTGGCGGCGCGAAGGTCGCTGACCGGGATCCGAAGGAGGGCGTGTCTTCCGCGACGATGACGGCAACGGCTTCGCGGGTGGGTTCGACCGCGGCGCGCTGTTCGCCCTCGTGGGCTTCGTCGGCTTCGCGCTGCTCGTTGGCGCCACCGCCGCGATGGTCACGCAGGAGGGCGTGCGCCTCTGGTACCCGTCGCTGACCGCGCCCCCCGGCACACCGCCGGATGCCGCGTTCCCGGTGGTCTGGACCGTGCTCTACCTTCTGATGGGCATCGCCGCCTGGCGCATTTGGCACGCCGCCCCGCGCCCCGGGGCCTTCACCGCGCTTCGCCTGTGGGGCTGGCAGCTCCTCGCCAACGCCGCCTGGTCGCCGGTCTTCTTCGGCCTGCACGCCATCGGCGCCGCGCTGCTCATCATCCTGCTGCTGCTCGGCCTCGTGGTGGCGACGCTCCTCGCCTTCGCCCGCCGCGACCTGCTCGCGCCCTATCCGCTCTGGCTCGCCTACGCCGCCTGGCTCAACGGCGGGTTCTGGTGGCTCAACGGCAGGCCGTTCCCGTGACATCCACCCCGCTTCGCAGCGCGCCGCGTTGCTGCTAGACGACACCCATGCGTAAACGCTTCCTCATGCTGGCCGCCGCGGCCGCGCTGCTGCCGGGCGTGGCCGTGGCCCAATCGATTCCGCCGGCGGGCCAGATCGGCCCCAAGCAGCATGTCCAGGTCGGCAACAAGCCGGAGCCGGCGCCCCCCGGCCTGCCCGGCGCGCAATCCACCGGCCCGATCATCGGCGCTCAGCACGCAGCGCCTAACCTCTCGCCCAACGCCGCCCTATTCGACGCCATCGACCGCGGCGACATCGCCGCCGCCCGGGAGGCGCTGAGCCGCGGCGCCGACCTCAACGCCCGCAACGCGCTGGGCGAGACGCCGATCCAGCTCTCGGTCGACCTCGCGCGCAACGACATCACCTTCCTGCTGCTCTCCGCCCGGGGCAACGAGCCCGCGCCGGGTGCCAGGCCGCCCGCCGCCAGCCCCATCCGCGAAGTCGCCGCGAACCGCACGGGCCCGGTGCTGAGCCAAGCGCCGGCGCCAGCCCCGGCGCCGCGTGCGGCCCCTTTCCAGCCGGTCCGGCTCTCGAACAACCCGGGCGTGCCGAACCCCTCCGCCGGGTTCCTGGGCTTCGGCCCAGTCCAGCACTGAACGCCAGCACGGAGGCTGTCCATGACCGAGGTTGACTGGACCCGCTGCACGGGCCCGGAGATCCGCGCGCTCGCCGCGCGCGGCAACGCGCTCGCCGTGCTTCCCGTAGGCTCTCTGGAACAGCACGGCCCGCACCTGCCGGTCATCACCGACACGCGCACCGCCTGGGAGATCTCCGTCCGCGCCGCGCGCATCGCCGCCGAGAGCATGCCGGTCCTGGTGCTGCCCGGCATGTGGAGCGGCATGAGCGAGCACCACCTGCCGTTCGGCGGAACAATAAGTCTCAGTTTCAGTGAGTTCCGTGGCGTTCTTTCCGGCGTTGCGCGCAGCCTGCGGGCCATCGGCTTCTCGCGCCTGCTGCTGGTGAACGGCCATGGCGGCAACATCGACCCGCTCGCCGTCGCCGCCCGGGAGCTCGCCGTCGAATACGGCCTGCCGATCGTCGCCACCACGCCCTGGTTCATCGCCGCCGACGCCATCGCCGCCGAGCTCGAGACCGCGAAGGGCCCGCAGCACGCCTGCGAGGCGGAGACCTCGGTGATGCTCGCGATGATGGCCGACGCGGTGAAGACGGACCGCTTCGAGGAGGCGGTGCGTCAAGCGCCGCCGCGCGTGCCTGCCCGCCCCGGCTTCAGCCGCTTCTGGAGCTTCTCGGAGCGCGCGCCTTCCACCGGCGTCATGGGCGATCCCCGTCCCGCGACAGCCGAAAAGGGCGAACGCCTGCTCGACGCCATGGCCGCGGCGCTCGCCGAGGCCATGGGCGACCGCATCCTCTGGCGCGCTCCGGACCCGGTCTGGACCCCGGGCCGCGGCCAGGGCAACACCGCCGGCTCCGCGCTCGAGTAGCCGGTCCACGATCACGATCTCGGCGCCGAGATCGGCGAGCGGCATGCCGCATCACGGTACTGGCCCGATGCCCGCCATCTCGACGATCCGCAGCCCCGCGAGTGGCCCCGCCGGGCAGCCTGAGTTCATGCCGCCTTGGCTGTCGCGCCGAGGATTGTCGCGGCCACCGCCTCCGCGGCACGGATGCCGTCGATCGCGGCCGTCAGGATGCCGCCGGCGAAGCCCGCCCCTTCGCCCGCCGGAAAAAGTCCCGCGGTGTTGACGCTCTCGCCGCACTCGCCGCGCAGGATGCGCACCGGCGAGGAGGTGCGCGTCTCCACCCCGGTCATCACCGCGTCCGCCCGGTCGAAGCCAGGGATGCGCCGCGCGAAAGCCGGCAGCGCCTCGCGGATCGCGGCGATCGCGAAATCCGGCAGGCAGGCGGAAAGGTCGGTCGGCATCACTCCAGGCCGATACGAGGGCGCAACGTCCCCGAGCGCGGTCGAGGCGCGCCCGGCCAGGAAATCGCCCACAAGCTGTGCCGGCGCGCGATAGCCTCCGCCGCCCGCGGCAAAGGCCAGGCTCTCCCAGTGCCGCTGGAACGCGATCCCAGCGAGCGGCCCCCCGGGAAAGTCCGCGGGCGAGATGCCCACCACGATCCCCGCATTCGCGTTGCGTTCGTTGCGCGAATACTGGCTCATCCCGTTGGTCACCACGCGCCCGGGCTCGGAGGTCGCGGCGACCACCGTGCCGCCCGGGCACATGCAGAAGGAATAGACGCCGCGCCCGTTGCTCGCGTGATGCACCAGCTTGTAGTCGGCCGCACCCAGGATCGGGTTGCCCGCATCCGCGCCGAAGCGGGCGCGGTCGATCATCCCCTGCGGATGTTCGATGCGCACGCCGATTGACAGCGGTTTCGCCTCCATCGCCACGCCGCGCTCGTGCAGCCGCGCGAACAGGTCGCGCGCGCTGTGCCCGGGCGCGAGCACCACATGGTCCGCGCGCAGCGTCTCGCCGCCCGCGAGCACCAGGCCGCGCAGCCGCCGCGCACCGCCGGTTGTCTCGATGACGAGATCATCGACGCGCGCCTCGAACCTGTACTCGCCGCCCAGCCCCTCGATCGTCGCGCGGATGTGCTCAACCATGGAAACCAGGCGGAACGTGCCGATATGCGGCTTCGCGCTGACCAGGATCTCCTCCGGCGCGCCGGCGCGCACGAACTCCTCCAGCACCTTGCGTCCGAGGTGGCGCGGGTCGCTCACGCCGGAATGCAGCTTGCCGTCGGAGAAGGTGCCGGCGCCACCCTCGCCGAACTGCACGTTGCTCTCCGGCGTCAGCACGCCGCGCCGCCACAGCGCCCAGGTGTCCTTCGCCCGCTGGCGCACCATCCGTCCGCGCTCAAGGACGATCGGCCGGAACCCCGCCTGCGCGAGGATCAGCGCCGCGAACAGCCCGCAGGGCCCGGCGCCCACGACGATCGGGCGCGGCGCACCCGCCGGCGCGCGGCCCGCGCCGGGGTAGCGCATGTCCGGCCGGCGGACGATGCCCCGGTCGCTCTCGTGCGCCGCCAGCACCCGCCCGGCGGCGGCGGCCGGGAGCTCCACGTCCACGCTGTAGACCAGCCGCACCCGCCCGCGCCCGCGCGCGTCCCAGCCGCGGCGGAACAGGCTGAGGGCGAGCAACTCGTCGGCCGCGACGCCGAGACGCGCCAGCACCGCCTCGCGCAGCGCGTCCGGTTCATGGTCGAGGGGAAGGCGAAGTTCGTTGATCCGCAGCCAGGGCATGCGCCCGCCTAGCCCGTGCCGGCGCTCGTGTCACGTGCCGCCGCGCGGCTAGACTGTCGCCACCGGCGTCGCCGGCGAGCCCACCGCGCCGGGCAGGCGCAGCGGCGGCGCCGTGAGCAGGAACCGGCTGCGCCCCGCCTCACGCAGCCAGTCCGCCAGCGCCGTGAGGTGCCACAGCTCGCCGAGATAGACGCCGAGCCGGAACAGGCAATGCGCGTGCAGCGGCAGGGTGGCGCAGACGTCCTCCCCGCAGGGCCGCGCCGGATGCGCCTCGACCGCGTAGTTATCCGCGATCACCGCCACGACGCCGCTTTCGCCGATCCAGTCGAGCAGCCTGTCGTCGCGCCCGTCGAGCGCCGGCGCGGAGGCAAACAGCCTCTCCCGGTCGGGCTGCCTGCCCATGCCGAGCACCATCTCCGCGAAGCCGGTGCGCAGCAGCAGGAAATCGCCTGGTTCCACCACCACGCGGTCCGCCTCCATGATCCGCATCAGCCGCTCGTACCCGACGATCTCGGCGCGCGGACCGGTATGCGCCAGCAGGTCGACCAGAACGCCGCGGCCCTGCATGCACGCGGCCGCCATGTTCTCCACCCCGAGCCGGTACGCGCCCGGCGCCCGCCCGGTCTCGCGCGCCTCCGTTCCGCTCCAGGCAAGCGGGCCCACGATGTCCTCGCCGGCGCGATAGCCGTTGTAGAACCGGTCCTCCGGCACGCCGTCGCCGTCCGCGTCGAACATCTGGCCGACATGCGCGAGGCTGTCCCATTGCGTCGAGTACTGCAGGGTGAGCAGCACGCGGTCGTCGCAGATCACGTCGGTCGCCGTCGGGTCGTCGCAGCGCAGCGGATAGGTCATGTTGGGCGCGCCGTGCTCGCGCCGCGTCGGCTCCAGCACCGGCGGGTTGCGCCGCGGGTTCAGCACGTTGCCGCCGGGGTAGTCGAGCGGGAGCGAGAGGCAGAAGGTCCGTCCCTCGCGCACCTCCGCGATCCCCTGCAGCACCTTCTCGCGCGTCAGCAGGTTGAGCCGGCCCAGCTGGTCGTCCGGCCCCCAGTCGCCCCAGGTCGAACGCGGCGGGCGGCGCGTCCAGCGCGGTGCGGTGTCCATCACGCAGCCTGCACCAGCGTCGGCGCCACGTCGGCGACCGTCGTGCGCCGCAACTCGCGCACCTCGCTCGCGGGGTAGGCGCGGGCGCGGTGCATGGTCACGCGGTTGTCCCACATCACCAGGTCGTGCGGCGACCAGCGATGCACGTGCACGCGCTCCCGCTGTGTCGCGTGTTCGGTAAGATCGCGCAACAACATCCGTGCCTCCGGCACCGGCATGCCGCGGATCGCCCCGGCATGGCTCGCGAGGTAGAGCGCGAGCCGTCCGGTGACGGGATGGCGCCGCACCAGGCGCTGCGGCACCGGCCGCCAGTGCTCGCGCTCCGCCTCGGTCCAGTCCTCGAATCCGAGCGAGCCGCGCGAATAGAGCTGGCTGTGCTCGGCGACGAGATCGCGGATCTCCGTCCGTGTCGCGGCATCGAGCGTGTCCCACGCCGCGCGCATGTCCGCGAACTCCGTGTTGCCGCCGCGGCTCGTCAGCACCCGTGCCGACAGGATGGAATATTTCGCCGGCGTCGCCTTGAAGCTGCTGTCGCTGTGCCAGAGCATGTTGCCGAGCCCGAACAGCCGCCGCCGGTCGTCGCGTGCCAGCACCTCGCCATGCTTGCCGAGATTGGAGATGTCGTTGAGGTGCGGTTCCGCCAGCCGGCGTTCCGCGCCCTGCGCGATGTCCCCGGTCGCCAGCTCCAGTTCGCCGAAGCAGCGCCCGAAGGCGAGCTGCTGCCCATCGCTGATGTCCTGCCCCGGGAAATGCAGCACCGCGTAACGATCCATTCCCGCCTCGATCGCTGCCAGGCTCGCGGCGTCGAGCGGCCGGCGCAGGTCGATGCCGGTGACCACGCCAAAGAAGTCCGGCCGCTCCAGCGGGCTCGAGGGACGAATGGCGAGCATGCGTTTCCTCCTCTGGTGAAAGCCTATAGAACGGATTGCAGAATATTCCCCAACCGGTCGTAATCTGCTGCCTCGTTGTAGGCCTGGGCGGAAAGCCGCAGCCACAACGCCCCGCCCAGCGTGTGCACCGGCGCATCGCAACCCGCATCCATCAGCCGCCCGCGCAGCGCCAGCGCCGCCTCCGCGGTGCCCGAGCCCGGCACGCGCACCGTCGCCATCGCGCCGCAGACGCCGTTGCCATGCCCGGTCTCGGTACCCAGCCGCGCCGCGAGCCGCGCCGAGGCCGCCGCCGCCAGCGCCGCGTTGCGAGCCATGAGCGCCGCGCCGCCGAGCGAGGCATGGAAATCCAGCGCCGCCCCGATCGCGAGGTAAGCGGTCGGGTCGATCGTTCCGGTCCAATCGAATTCCGCAACGAAGCCGCGGCCGAGCCCGTGGCTGATCACCGTCGGATGGAGCCTCGCCTGCGCCTCGCGCCGCGCGTGCAGAAAGGCGCAACCCTTGGGCGCAAACAGCCATTTATGTGCGTTGCCGGTGTACCAGTCCGCTCCGATTGCCGCGACATCGAGCGCCACGTGGCCCGGCGCGTGCGCCCCGTCCACCAGCACGCGCACACCACGGGCATGGCACAGCGCCACCATCTCCGCGATCGGCACCGCCACGGCGCTCGGCGAGGTGATGTGGTCGAGCACCGCGATCCGCGTCCGCGGCGTGATCGTCGCGGCCACGCTAGCCGCTATCCCCGCCTTGTCCGGCCGGGGCCATGGCAGGGCGGCCTCCAACAGACGAGCGCCGGTCCGCTCCGCGACGTAGTGCGCCGTGTTGCGTACCGCGCCATAGACATGGCTCAGCATCAGGATCTCGTCGCCCGGCGCG
>JAJYFW010000088.1 GCA_021785335.1 Pseudomonadota bacterium | reverse complement strand
AGCGGCGGAAGCTGTGGAGGTTTACCAGGGAGCGGCGGCCGGCGCCCTCCTGGATGCCGAGGGACCGGCGGTAGCGGGTGAAGCGCTTGCCGAGTGGGTCGGAGCGGTCGTGGGTCGAGGAGGCGAGGTCCTCGAAGAGGTAGTCGGTGGGGGCCTTGTGGGCTGTCCTGCGGGCCACCAGCGGGGCGAGGTCGGAATGGATCGGGACGCGGCGGCGGGCTGCTGCGGTCTTGCCCTGGCGGATGATGAAGGCCCCTTCGGTGCAGTCGGCGACCGTGAGTTGGGCAATCTCTTCGCGGCGCATGCCGGTGAGAGCGGCGAGCTTCATGAAGTCGGCAAGGGTGACGTCGGGTGGTGATGCGAGGAGGCGCGCGACCTCGTCGTCGGTGAAGGCGCGTTCGTGTTCTGTGGGCTGGTGGGCAGGAACAGCCGGGACCTGATCCTGCCAGGGGTTGGCTAAGTCCTCGTCGAGGTGACCCCGGCGAAGTAGCCAGGACCAGTACGCGTGCAGGCTGCGGACACGCTTGGCCAGCGTGCGGCGTTCACGACCGGAGGCGAGGAGGTGGGAGACATAACGGCCAGCGACCTTGCGGGTGATGGCCTCGACGGTGACAGGGAGGCCTTGGGCGGCCAGCCAGGAGGCAAGTGAGGCCACCGCGCGCCGCCGTTCGAGTCGGGTGCGGGGGCGCAACGTGGCCGACTTAGGGCCACCTTCGGAGACCCAGGCGTCGACGTGGAGGTCAAGCGGGGTGGTGCGGCCGAGGGCGAGGTCGGCGAACGCGACGGCGGCGTCGGTGCCTTGAGTGGCCTCGATGGCACCCGCGCGGTCGGCGATGGCGTCGGCGAGCAGGGTGTCGGGGAGGGAGTCGTGGAAGGCGCCGAGGGCCTGGAGGTCGTCGGGGTCACCACGGTAGGGCGTGGCTTCGGCACGACGGCGGGCATCGTCGAGGGCTTCGCGGTAGGCCAGGGCTTCGCTGGTCAGGGGGTCGCCTGAGGGCGCCTTGCGGGCTTGCTCGATGGTGGCCTTGAGGTCGGCGAGGACGGACCAGCGGCGGGCACGAGCGACGGCGAGGTCGCGGGTCTTCAGTGTACGCTTGAGGCGGCGCCCGAGGGTTGCCCGAAGGGACGGAGGGACCTCGACGACCGCGTACCACCCCTGGCGGCGGCGGAGGAGATGCTTCTGATCGGCCATGGTGTACCACCCACGTGACCACCCACGATGTGCCACCCACGCTGGAGCGTCAAGGCCTTGGAAACCATGGAGATCATGGGGTTGTGGTCGTTGGAGTGGCGATCCCCCTCAGCTCCACCACCGCCGATCCGGCCGCGGTTGCTCCGCGGCACCGAAATCGCCCTCATCGCCGTCACGTCAGTGAAGCTGCCGGCCTGTAAGCAGGTCGTCAGGCGCCCGATGCATCCGGTGCCGGCCCGCGGTGTTGCGTCATCGCGCCTGGATATGCACGCATGAAGAAACGACCATAGGGTGACGATGCCGCCGATACCCCGTCGTGCCGTCTTGTCCGCGCCGCTCCTGCTCGTGGCCGCCGCCCCCGCGCTGCCCGTCCCGCCCGGGCGGCGGCTGGTCTTCGCCATCCACCGCAAGGGCAGCCGCATCGGCACACAGACGGTCGATTTCGTCGGCGACCGGCACCTGCTCGACGTGCGCATCGCGGTCGACATCAAGGTCAGGTTCGGCCCGTTCGTCCTGTTCAACTATTCGCTGCGCGGCGCCGAGGAGTGGCGCGACGGCGAACTCATGCACGCAGCGAGCAACACCAACGACGACGGCCGCAAGCTCTTCGCCCGCGCCACGCGCGACGGTACCCGGCTGGACGTGCGCGGCAGTGCCGTGCACCCCTACCTGGCACCGCGCGGCAGCCTGCCAGCCTCGCACTGGAACCGGGCGGAAATCCGCCACCCGATGATCAACGCCGAGAACGGCGCGCTGATGTTCACCACCGTGGCGGACAAGGGCATCGGCCGGGTGCCGGACCAGGCAGGCCGGATGATCACGGCACGCCACTACGCGCTGACCTGGTGGTCAGGCCGCAGCAAGCCGCGCGCCCTCAGCCTCTGGTACGAGCCCTCCGGCATCTGGGCCGCCATGACCGCGATCGCCACGGACGGCTCGCTGATCATCTACCGCCGCATGGAGCCCTGAGCTGCATGGAGCCCCGAGCTGCATGGCGCCCTGAGCCGCGCGGCCGGCTCAGTCGCCGGCGGCGCGGTAGAAATAGATGTTCATGCGCCGCCCGCGGAGTTTCGTCGCCGCGGCCGGGGCATCGCCCCTGTAGTCGTCAGGGTTGGCGGCAGGCGGATGCCCGGGGTCGCGGTCCTTGATCTGGTCAAGCAGTTCCGCCGTCGGCTCGAAGAACACGACGTAGCCGCCCGGCTTCACCACGCGCAGCGCCTCGCTGAAGACTCGCCGCCGCTCGTCTTCATCGACATGGTGCAGCACGCCGAAGAAGAACACGGCGGCGAAGCGCCCCTCCGCGAACGGCATTGCGCTCGCGTTGAACGGCTGGAAGCGGATCCGCTCGGCGACGCCGACGGCCTCCGCCCTCGCTGTCCAGTTCTGCCGCGCGTAGCGCGAGGTGTCGGTCTCGGGTTCGCCGGTCAGCACATCGAAGCCCCGCAGCGCGAGGAAGACCGCAAAGTTCCCCACGCCGGTCCCGACATCGAGCACCTCGGCGCCCTCGGGGAGTTGCAGCTGCTCCAGCGCCAGCAAACCATCCGCGGCGATGTGCTCGAACTGCGGGCTGATGCGTTTCGCGGCCTCCTCGATGTCCATCATCCGATCGGTCCTCCGACGTGTACTCGTTTCGATGACAAAAAATCGAGCCCGCCTATGCCGCGCGGTTGGCGCGCGCCACCACGGCCTCGAACAGCACCTGGCAGCCGGCCCGCGCCTCCTCCGGCATGATGCTCTCCTCCTCGTTGTGCGATAGCCCGTCCTTGCACGGGGTGAAGATCATGGCCGTCGGCACGTGCCGCGCGACATAGACCGCGTCATGTCCCGCGCCCGAGACGATCCGGCGCGAGGAAAGGCCCAGCCGGTCGGCCGCCTCCTGCACCAGTGCGACGCAGGCGGGATCGAAGGGCTGCGCCGGGATGCGGAACTTCTCCCGCAGTTCCATCCGGCAGCCGGTGGCATCGACCAGCGCCGCCGCTTCCGCCGGGAACGCGCCGGCGATGCGCCCGATCTCCACCTCGTCCGGATGGCGGAACTCGGCGGTGAAGCGCACCTCGCCCGGCACCACGTTGGTCGAGTTCGGGAGCACCTGCAGGAAGCCCACGGTGCCGCGCCCGTCCTCGCCGCGCGCGCGCATGGTGCGGTCGACGAGGCGGATCACCTCCGCCATCGCCACCAACGCGTCGCGCCGCATCGAGGGCGGCGTGGTGCCGGCATGGGAATCGCGGCCAAGGATCGCGCCCTCGTACCAGACCTGCGCCTGCCCGCCGGTGACGACGCCGACCTCCTTGCGTTCGCGCTCGAGGATCGGCCCCTGCTCGATGTGCAGCTCGAAATACGCGTCGGCGGGAAACACCCGGGATGCCTCGGGCCCAGCAGCACCGATCGATTGCAGCGCATCGCCGACCGAAATCCCCTCGACATCACGCAGCGCCTTGACCGCGCCCTCGTCGTAGACGCCGCTCCACACGCCCGAGCCCATCAGCGAGTGGCCGAACCGGCTGCCCTCCTCGTCGGTCCAGTTGACCAGTTCCAGTGGCGCCTCGGTGACGAGGGTGAGGTCGTTCAGCGTGCGCATCACCTCGAGTCCGGCGAGTACGCCGAGTGCGCCGTCGAACTTGCCGCCGGAGGGCTGGCTGTCGAGGTGGCTGCCGAACATCACCGGCAGGCGGTTTGGGTCGCGACCGTCCCGGCGGGCGAACATGTTGCCCATCGCGTCGACCCGCACCTTGAGTCCGAGCGCCTCGCACCATTGCCGGAAGCGCGCGCGCCCCTCGCGGTCCACGGCCGAGAGTGCCAGCCGCCGCACGCCGCCCTTGGGTGTGGCGCCGATCTCCGCCATGTTCATCAGGCTGTCCCAGAGCCGCTTGCCGTCGATCGGCCGGTTGGTCTGCATCCTGTCCCGTCCCCTTGTCGCAAGCCTGGGTTCCTGCAACGCTTGCGCATGCTCCGCAATGCCCTCTCCGGAATAGACCGCGACGCGCTCGCCGAGGCGCGGCTCGACCTCGCCGCCTGCCTGCGCCAAGCCGCGCGCCTGGGCATGCACGAGGGCATCTGCAACCATTTTTCCGCCATGGTCCCGGGCAGCGACGAGCTCTTCCTGGTCAACCCGCTCGGCTATGGCTTTCACGAGGCGGCGGCCTCGCGCCTGCTGGTCTGCGACTTCGACGGCAACGTGGTGGAGGGCGAGGGCCAAGTGGAGGCGACGGCCTTCTACATCCATGCCCGCCTGCATCGCCGCCACGCGCATGCCCGCGTGGCCTTTCACACCCACATGCCGCACGCGACCGCGCTTGCCATGCTGGAGGGGCCGCCGCTCTCCTTCGCCATCCAGAGCGCGCTGAAGTTCTATGGCCGCATCGTGGTGGACGAGCACTACAACGGGCTCGCGCTCGACAACGCGGAGGGCGACCGCATCGCCGGCGCCATGGGCGACAAGCCCATCGTCTTCCTCAAGAACCACGGCGTGATGGTGACGGCGCCCTCCATCGCGGAGGCCTGGGACGACCTCTACTACCTCGAGCGTGCCTGCGAGGCGGAGGTGCTGGCGCTCTCCACCGGCCGGCGGCTCAAGCCGGTGGCGCCGGGCGTCGCCGCCCACACCGCGCAGCAGATGCGCGGGCAGGTGGCCGATGCGGCGCGCCAGCATCTCGTGAGCGTCCGCCGCACACTGGACCGCGAGGCGCCGGATTACCGGCATTAGGCCCGTGCGCGTCGCGACGTTGCTGGCGGCCCTACTGCTTGCCGGCTGCACGCTGGTCGACCAGCGCACCTTCGAGACACATCGCAGCGCGCCGGCGCCCGCCGCCCTCGCGGCACGGGCGGCGAGCCACCCGCTCGCGATCTCCGACGGCGCGCCCGGCTGGCCCGCCCGTCTCGCCGTCACCGCGCACGACGCCGAACTCCGCGACCCCGCCCTGCGCTTCGACCTCATCGCCCCGGTGCCGCTCGTGGGCACCGAGGCCGCTCGCGCCACCTTCCGCGCGCGCCAGGAGCAGAACCTGGAACAGGCGGCGACCGCGCTCGAAGCGACTGGGATCGACGCCAAGCGCATCCGCCTCGGCCTGCGCGGCGATCCCGGCTCGCCGGCGGCGCGGGTGGAGCTCTATGCCCGCTGAGCCGTTCGCCCGGCCTGTCTTCGGCATCAACCACATCCTCGCCTACGGGCAGTCCCTGGCGACCGGTTGGGAAGGTGTGCCGGCGCTGACCCGCCGGCCGCGGCACGATGCGCTGATGCTCGGTCGCTCCGTGCGCGCCGGCGGACCGGAATGGTCACCCGCCTGGGAGCCGCTCGGCGGCCCGGTGCTGCGCCAGCTCGTCGCGACCGAGCAGTTGCCGGACGGCACGCTGCTCGACCTGCCGGCTATGGCCGCCATGCCGCCGGGTGCCGCGGTGCTGGGCGAAACGGTGCTGGAGGAGGCGCTCGGCTCCCTGCGTGCGCGGATGCTGGCCGCCGATCCCTCGGCGCGGCTGCGCCTCCTGCTCGCCTCGAGCTGCGGGGTCGGCGGGCGCGGCCTCGAGCAGCTTTCGCGCGGCGCCGAGCCGGACCTGTTCGGCCGCCTGCGCGCTTGCGCCAGCGCGGCGCGCTCGGCGGCCCAGGCATGGGGCAAGACCTACGGCATCCCCGCCGTGCTGCTGCTGCAGGGCGAGAACAATTCCTGGGGCATCGACGGCGCGGCAAGCGACGCCGCGACCTATGGCGCGCTGCTCGCCAGGCTGCACCGGGATATCGTGACGGAGGTCGCCGAGGGCATCGCTGGCCAGACGGCGCCGCCCGCCTTCGTCACCTACCAGACCGGCGGCGCCTATGCCTCGGACGACATGGCGGTGCCGCAGGCGCAGCTCGACTTCGCGCTCAACACCCAGGGCGTGTTCATGGCCGCCCCGGTCTATCCGCTGCCGGACCGCCCGAGCGGGCACCTGCGCGCGGACGGGTATCGCTGGCTCGGCGCGCAATTCGGCAAGGTCCTCGCGGCCCTGTTTGTCGACCGCCGCCCGTGGCGCCCGCTGCATCCCACCGGCGCCGTGCGCCAGGGCAGCGAGGTCCTGGTTTCGTTCCATGTGCCCGCGCCGCCACTGCTCTTCGGCCGGCCGTTCTTCGGCACCCGGCGCGAGCCCGTGCCCGACCAGGGCTTTTCCGTGATCGACGAGGCGGGCAGCGTGGCGGTCGAGGCGGTCGCGATCGCGGGGCCCGACCGCGTCGTGCTGCGGCTCGGTCGCGCGCCCGCAGGTCCGGCGCGGCTGCGCTACGCGGACCGCGCGCATCGCGGCCGCGGCGGGCTGCATGACAGCGATGCGCGCCTGGCCGAGGTGGGGTTCGCCGGCCCCGACCTCGACCCCGCGGAGGCCGGCCTGCTCGACACGCCATACCCGCTGGTGAACTGGTGCGTCGGCTTCGACATCGCGGTCGCCTGACAGGTCTGCCGCGGCTTCGCTTGCCATCGCGGCGCCGAGGGTCTAGAGCCCCGCCGCGCCCGGCACCCCTGGAGGCCGGGTATCTCATCACAGGAGCGGACCATGGCCACTATCACGACCATCGAGGCCGCGGCGCGCGAGCGTGCAGGTAAGGGGGCAGCACGCGCGACCCGCAGGCAGGGACAGATTCCCGGCGTCATCTACGGCGCCAAGGCAACAACGACGCTGATCGCGCTCGACCCGCGCAACGTCATGCGCGAGGTGACGCGGGGCGGCTGGCGCTCGCGCCTCTTCGAGGTGACGGTGGGCGGCCAGGCAACCCGCGCGCTGATGCGCGACGTACAGTTCCACCCGGTGACGGACGCACCGGAGCATGTGGATTTCCAGCGCCTCGCCTCCGGCGAGAAGATCCGCGTCGCGGTCGCGGTGCACTTCAAGGGCGAGGGCGTCTCGCCTGGCATCA
>JAJYFW010000087.1 GCA_021785335.1 Pseudomonadota bacterium | reverse complement strand
CGGATGCGCCTGGTAGGTGTGGCCGTGCATGAAGGCGCCGGTGCCGGCCGCGAGGGCGGCGATGACGCGCTTGTGGATCAGGATGCCGCCGATGGGCTGGTAGCCGCCGCCCAGGCCCTTGGCGATCACCTGGATGTCGGGACTGACGCCCTCCTGTTCCCAGGCATGGGTGGTGCCGGTGCGGCCCATGCCGCACATCACCTCGTCGAGGATCAGCAGCGCGCCATGGCGGTCGCAGACGGCGCGCATTGCCGGGAAATAGCCGGGCAGCGCGGTGACGCAGCCGGTCGTGGCGCCGACCACGGGCTCGGCGATGAAAGCGATCACGTTCGCGGGCCCGAGGCGCTGGAACTCCGCCTCCAGCTCAGCCGCGAGGCGCGCGACATAAGCCTCGTCCGATTCGCCCGGCTGCTGGTGGCGATAGGCGAAGCAGGGCGAGACATGGCTGAAAGCGTCGGCGAGGATCGGACCGTAGGGGGCGCGGCGCATGGCGTTGCCGCCGGCGGCCAAGGCGCCGAGCGTGTTGCCGTGGTAGCTGGCGCGCCGGGCGATGAAGCGGGTGCGCTGCGGCTGGCCGATCTCGAGGAAATACTGGCGCGCGAGCTTGAGCGCCGCCTCCGTCCCCTCGGAGCCGGAGGAGATGAGATAGGCATGCGACAGGCCGCCGGGCTCGTGGCCGACCAGGCGCTCGGCCAGTTCCTCCGCCGCGTCGTTGGTGAAGCTCGTGGTGTGGGCGTAGGCGATGGCCCTGAGCTGCGCCTCGATCGCGGCGTTCACGCGGGCGTTGTTGTGCCCGAGGCAGGAGACCGCGGCGCCGCCCGACCCGTCGAGGATCGTGGCACCGCTGGCGGTCTTCATGTACATGCCATCGCCGCTTGCGACGCGCACTGGTTCGGCATGCAGGCTGCGGTGCAAGAGACGGCTCATGGGGTGGGTTTTCTCCTTGTTGGCGCCGGCGGTGTTCTCGGCGAGTTCCTGGGGCGGTTTCCCGGCAAGCTTTCCGGTTCGTGTCGTTCTTGACACCCTTGGGGGTCGAGGGTAGCAACCCGCCCGTTTCCGGCAAGGGGGACCTGTCCAAGGGACTCATGCCGGGGAGATGTCCCATGACGGATGCACCCGACGAGAGCGCCGAATTCGACCGGCGGCTGGCAGAGGCGCGGCAACGGCAGGGGTTGGAGAAGCCCGCGGCGCCGGGCCCGAAGGCGAACCCCTCGCTGCTCGGGATTGGTCTGCGGGTGGGCGTCGAGATGGCGGCGGCCATGGTCGTGGGCGCGTTCCTCGGCTATTGGCTGGACCGGGTGCTGCACACGAAGCCGTTTCTGCTGATCGTGTTCCTGCTCCTCGGTGGTGCCGCCGGCGTGCGCAACGTGTGGCGGGTGGTCGGACCGAAGCGGCCCGGCCGCGGTATGGATGGTGCGTGAGCGATTGCGCAACAGTGAGGTAGGGCGTGGCGACGACGATCGATGTGATGGGGCAGTTCAGGCTCGCCACGGCTCTCGGGCCGGTGGGGGCGTCGGTGAACTTCACCAACTCCAACCTCACCATGGTCGTGGTCTGCGTGCTGATCCTGGCGCTGCTGCACCTCGGTATGGCGCCGCGCGCGGTCGTTCCCGGCCGGCTGCAGGCAGCGGCGGAGATGCTCTACGGATTCGTGCACCGAATGTGCATCGACCAGATCGGGGAGGAAGGTAAGGCGTTCTTCCCCTTCATCTTCACGCTGTTCAGCTTCATCCTGTTCGGCAACCTGTTCGGCCTGATCCCTTATCAGTTCACCATCACCAGCCACCTCGCCATCACCGGCGCGCTCGCCCTGTTTGTGGTCGGGCTGGCGACCGTGGTGGGGCTGCGCATCCACGGGATGCACTTCTTCTCCTACTTCCTCCCCAAGGGGCTGCCGATCATCCTCGCGCCGCTGATCGTGGTGGTGGAGGTGATCTCCTACCTCTCGCGGCCCGTCTCGCTCTCGTTCCGACTTTTTGCCAACATGATGGCCGGCCATGTCGTGTTCGAGGTGTTCGCCAGCTTCATGGTGGTGATGGCTGCGTCCCTTGGTATCGTCGGCTATGTGATGGCCGTGGCCCCCTTCGCGCTCGACGTGGCGATGACCGGCTTCGAACTGCTGGTCGCCGCGCTTCAGGCCTACGTCTTCGCCGTGCTCGCCTGCATGTACCTGCACGACGCCGTGCACCTGCACTGACGCACGGACCGAACCGCTCATCCTCGAACCCGTAATAGGAAGGACACACTCTCATGGATCTTGCTGCCGCGAAGGCTATCGGCGCCGGGCTTGCCGTCATCGGCGTCGCGGGTGCCGGCGTGGGTATCGGCAACATCTTCGCCGCCCTCGTGAACTCCATCGCCCGCAACCCCTCGGCCCGCGACAACGTGTTCGGCATCGGCATCCTTGGCTTCGCGCTGACCGAGGCGATCGCGATCTACGCGCTCGTGATCGCGTTCATCATCCTGTACGCGATCTGACGCCGATGCGGCGGCTGCTTCCTGCCGCGACGCTGCTGCTCGCCGTCTCGGCCCTGGGCGTTACACCCGCCCGGGCCGCGGTCGGCCTGCCGCAGATCGACTTCGCCAATCCGCTGACGACCAGCCAGGTCGTCTGGGGCGCGCTGATCTTCGCGGTGCTCTATGTGCTGCTCTCGCGCGGCGCGCTGCCCAAGGTGGAGCGCGTGCTGGAAGAGCGCACGCGCACGATCGGCGCTGATCTTAACGCGGCGAAGGTGGCCAAGCAGCAGGCCGATACCGCTGCAGCCGAGGTGATCCGCGCGACCCGGGAGGCGCAGGCCACCGCCGCCGCCCAGGTGGCGCAGGCCACCGCCGCCGCGAAGGCTGCCGCCGAGGCGGAGGCCGCACGCGCCACCGCGACGCTGGAGGCGCAGCTTGCCGCCGCGGAGGCGCGTATCCACGCGGCTCGCGCTGCCGCCATGGGCGCGCTGCGCGAGGTAGCGATGGATGCCACCTCGGCGCTGGCCGGCCGCCTGATCGGCCACGCACCGGAAGCCGCCGCTGTCGATGCCGCGGTCGGTGCCGCGCTCGCTTCGCGGAAAGCCTGAGGAGACGGGTGATGGAGTTCTTCGCCGAAGGCCGTAACTGGGTCAGCATCGCGATCGTCCTCTTCTTCGTGCTGTTCGGCCGCAAGCTCTGGGCTGCCCTCGCCGGCATGCTCGACGGCCACGCCGAGGCGGTGCGCGTTGAACTCGCAGAGGCGCAGCGCCTGCGCCGGGAGGCCGAGGCCATGCTCGCGGACGCCACCCAGCGGCGCGAGCATGCGCTCGCCGAGGCCAGGCGCATGCTGGAAGGGGCGAAGGACGAGGCCGCGCGCGTCACCGCCGAGGCGGCCGCCGAGGCTGCCCGCGCCGCGGAACGCCGCGAGCGCATGGCTACCGACCGTATCGCGGCCGCCGAGAAGGCTGCCATCGCCGAGGTCAGGCTCGCTGCGGCGGAGATCGCCGCGGTCGCATCCGAGCAGGTCATCCGGACCACGCTTTCGGGGGCGGAGTCCGACGCGCTGGTGGACCGCGCCATCGCGCAGTTACCGTCGGCGCTGCGGGCGGCTTAAAGTAAGGTAAGGCCGGGCGCCCGCCGGGCCTCGAAAAAGGGCGATTGCCTTTTTGAAATCAATCGCTTAGCGCTGCGTGGGCGCCCGGGCGGGCAAGTGTTGCACGAGGCGCTGGGCCTTCACGAGGCCGCGCGCCGGGCGCAGAATGATTCACATGGCCAGTACAACAATTGCGCGCCGCAGCGCCATGATCGGCGCGGCCTCCGCCGCGAGCGTCCCGCGCGCCCGCGCCGCAGCCAAGCCGCCCGTCGTCTTCCTCCACGGCAACGGCGATACCGCCAGCCTGTGGGTCACCACGATGTGGCGTTTCGAAAGCAACGGGTGGCCGCGCGACCGGCTGCACGCGGTGGATTTCCGCTACCCCACCGCGCGCCGCGTCGAGGACGAACCGCAGCCCGGCACCAGTTCCGTCGCCGAGGCGGTCGAGCAGCTTGCCGACGAGGTTGCCGCCATCCGGCGCCAAACCGGCGCGGCGAAGGTGGTGCTGGTTGCCCAGTCGCGCGGTGGCCTCGTCGCCCGCATGTTCACAAAGAACGGCGGCGCCGACCAGGTCGAGGCGATGATCCTGTGCGGCGCGGTGAACCACGGCGTTCTCAACTCGAACACCATCCTTCTTGGCAGCGCGTTCAACGCCAATTCCGCCTTCCTGCGCCGCCTCAACGCCGGCCCCTCGGAAGTCGTGCCGGGCGTGCGGACCATGACCATCCGCAGCACCGACCTGGACAAGTTCGCGCAGCCGGACGGGCGCGCCATCGGCCTGCCGCAGGTCAAGGGCACGGGCCATGACGCGCCGGCACTGCGCGGGGCGACCAATGTCGCGATCCCAGGTCTCGACCACCGCGAGACCGGCTATTCGCCGCAGGCTTTCGCGGCGATGTGGCGGTTCCTTACCGGCAGCGCGCCGCGCACCGTGGATGTGGTGGCAGAGCGCCGCGTGACGCTCTCGGGCAAGATCTCCGGCTGGATGGGCGATCTGCCCACCAATATCGGCCTGGCCGGCGTGCGGCTCGAGGTTTACGCACTCGACGCGATGACCGGCGAGCGCCGCGGCGCGCCACTGCTGAAGCATACCACCGGCAAGAGTGGTGCCTGGGGCCCGGTCGGTGTCTCGCCGAACGACAACCTGGAGTTCGTGTTCGCCGTTCCCGGGCTGTCGACGACCCACGTCTACCGCTCGCCCTTCCCGCGATCCTCCAGTGTCGTGCACCTGCGTCCGCAGCGGCTGGCCGCCGGGGAGGCGGGCAAGGGGGCGATCATCCATCTCTCGCGCCCGCGCGGCTATTTCGGCGCCGGGCGCGACCACGTGCTGCTGGGCTCGCGCATCCCGCCCGGCATTCCGCACGGCGTGCCCGCGGTTTCCGACCTCGCCGTCGCCTACCCGCTGCCGGCCGGGCAGTGCGTCGTCGGCCAGTGCAATAGCGAAACGATTGCCGCGCGCACCTGGCCCGCCGCCGACGGGCATGTGAGCGTGGTCGAGCTGACGGAGTAAGGCGGCGGGGGCTGTCCTAAAACAACCCCTCGATGTTACCCGCTTCGTCGAGGTGGATCGCCTCCGCCGCCGGCACCTTGGGCAGGCCCGGCATGGTCATGATTTCGCCGGCGATGGCGACGACGAAGCCGGCGCCCGCGGAAAGCCGTACGTCGCGAACCGGCAGCGTGTGCCCCTCCGGCGCGCCCAGCTTCGTGGGATCGGCGCTGAAGCTGTACTGGGTCTTGGCGATGCAGACCGGCATCTTCCCGAAGCCCGCCTTTTCCCAGGCGGCGAGCTTGCGCGCGGCGGCGTCGGTGATCGCGACCCCGCCGGCGCGGTAGATGCGTTTCGCGATCGTCTCGATCTTTCCCACGAGGCTCATGTCGTCCGGGTAGAGGGTGCGGAACGCGGCACTGCCCTCGGCGATGTGCGCCTGCACCGCGCGCGCGAGACCGGCCGCGCCCGCGGCGCCGTCCGCCCAGTGGGTGCACGGCACCACCTCCACCGAGACCCCGGCACGAACCGCCGCGATTTCGGCATCCGTGTCGCTGGTGAAACGGTTGAGTGCCACCACGACCGGTAGCCCATAGCCCTGCATGTTCTCCACGTGGCGCGCGAGATTGACCACCCCACGGCTCACCGCCGCCACGTCCTCGCGCCCGAGATCAGCCTTCGCGACGCCGCCATGCATTTTCAGCGCGCGCACCGTCGCCACCACCACGCAGCAGGCGGGGGCTAGCCCCGCGAGACGGCACTTGATGTCGAGGAATTTCTCGCCGCCCAGGTCGGCGCCGAAGCCCGCCTCCGTCACCACGATGTCGGCGAGCGAGAGCCCGAGCTTCGTCGCCATCACCGAGTTGCAGCCATGCGCGATGTTGGCGAAGGGGCCGCCATGCACCAGCGCGGGCGAGCCGGCCAGCGTCTGCACCAGGTTGGGCATCAGCGCGTCGCGCAGCAGGGCGGCCATCGCGCCATCGGCCTTGATGTCCCTGGCGGTGACGAAGCCGCCGCCCTTCTTCGAGGCGACGATGATGCGCGCGAGCCGCGCCTGGAGATCGGCCAGCGAGGTCGACAGGCAGAACACCGCCATCACTTCGGAGGCGACGGTGATGTCGAATCCGTCCTCGCGCGGCGAGCCGTTCGCCGCGCCGCCGAGCGAGGTCACGATCGAGCGCAGGGCGCGGTCGTTCATGTCCATGGCGCGGCGCCAGGAGACGCGGCGCGAGTCGATTCCGGCGTCGTTGCCCCAGTAGAGCTGGTTGTCGATCATCGCGGCGAGCAGGTTGTTCGCCGCCGTGATGGCGTGGAAATCACCGGTGAAATGCAGGTTGATCTCATCCATCGGCGCCACTTGCGCGTGACCGCCGCCGGTGGCCCCTCCCTTCATTCCGAAGCACGGGCCGAGCGAGGGCTCGCGCAGGCAGATCATGGTGCGCGTGCCCCCCGCGTTGAGAGCGTCGCCCAGGCCGATCGTGGTCGTGGTCTTGCCTTCGCCGGCGGGGGTGGGGCTGATGCCAGTCACCAGCACCAGGGCGCCGGGACTGCGGGCGGCCTGTTGCGCGATGAAATCGAAATCGACCTTGGCCTTGTAGCGCCCGTAGGGTACCAGCGCGGTCTCCGGGATCGAAGCGCGCGCCGCGATCTCCGCGATCGGTTTCAGCCTGGTGGCGCGAGCGATCTCGAGGTCGCTGGTCATGCGGCGTTCCTGCGTGCGATGCCCATTTCCGCGAGTGCCTCGCCGGCGGCGGCCGAGAAGCCCTCGAAATCCGTGCGGTCCAGCGCGCCGATCGTGCCGACGCGGAAGCTCGGGGCCTCGGTGTCGTAGAAATTGCTGATGAGGTAGCCGCGCCGTTTCAGTGCGTCGACGAAACGCTGCAGATCCCAGGCCGGGTCGGCGGGGGCGGCGATGTTGCTCACGATCGGGCCCTGGTGGCGCGCCTCCAGCACGGGGCGCAGGCCGATCGCCTGCATCCCCGCGCGCAGCGCCGCGGCGTTGTCCGTGTAGCGCGCGAGCCGCGCCTCGCGGCCCTCCGCATCCAGCCGGTCGAGCGCGACCGCGAGCGCGTTCACGCTCTGCACCGAGATCGGA
>JAJYFW010000086.1 GCA_021785335.1 Pseudomonadota bacterium | reverse complement strand
AACCGCCTCGGGCTTCATGGTCGGGCGCTACCACATGGTGGTGACCGAGACTGGCGAGAACTTCGACGTCGCGATCCCCGCCTTCAGCCTCGACAGCCCGCACCAGGACAGCCGCCTGCACTGACCGCCTCCCGTCCCTGGCGGCGCCGGCGGCGCCGGGTTGGCAGGGGCCCCCGGCGCCCCATATGGTCGGGTGGACAGAGACCAGGGACCGCGACGGTGAACATCCCGCCACCGAAATCCGTGCTCGCCGCGGCGACCCGCCCCTCGCGCGAGGAGGCGGAGGAAGCCGTGCGCACGCTGCTGCGCTGGGCCGGCGACGATCCCGCGCGCGAGGGCCTCGCCGAGACGCCGGCGCGCGTCGCGCGCGCCTACGAGGAGTATTTCCGCGGCTACGGCGTGGATCCCGTCAGCCTGCTCGAAACCACGTTCGAGGAGACGGACGGCTATGACGAGATCGTGCTGCTGCGCGACATCCGCTTCGAGAGCACCTGCGAGCACCACATGGCGCCGATCATCGGCCACGCGCATGTCGCTTACCTGCCGCACCGGCGCGTCGTCGGCATCTCCAAGCTCGCCCGCGTCGTCGACGCCTACGCGAAACGGCTGCAGATCCAGGAGAAGATGACGGCGCAGATCGCCAACACCATCGCCGAGGTGCTGCAGCCGCGCGGCGTCGCCGTGGTGGTCGAGGCGCAGCACCAGTGCATGACCACGCGCGGCGTGCACAAGCCCGGGACCGTCCTGGTCACCTCGCGCATGCTCGGCGCCTTCCGCGACAACCCGGAGACGCGGCGCGAGCTTATGGCGATGCTGCGCACGCCGCCCGCCGCCGCCTGAAAGGCCTGGGGCTACTCCGCCCGCGCGACGATCTCGACCGGCGCGGCCAGTCCCCGCTCCACGTTCGCGATCATGTTTGCGACTTTCGCGCGCGTCGCCTCGCCCATGACCAGATGCAGGCCGAGCGGTGGCGGTCCGCCGGCGGCGGCGGCGGCACGCATGCGAACGAAGAACTCCATCGCGAGGTCGCGCCGGTTGCGCTCATGCGTCACCACGAACCCGCTTTCGGCGAGCCGCGCCCTGTAGCTCGCGGCGGGCTCGACGAAGCTCGTCGCCGCCGTCGTCGCCCACGGCACGGGATAGGCGAGATCGCCCCCGCCATCCCCGAGCCGGCCGTCCTCGGCCATCACGTCGTAGATCGCGAAGAACCCGCCAGGCTTGAGCACGCGGCGCACGCCCCGGAACAGCGCCGCCTTGTCCGCGATATTCATCCCGACATGCAGCATCGTCGCTCCATCGAACGAGGCGTCGGCAAAGGGCAGTGCCATCGCGCTGCCCTCGACGTAGCGGACGCGGTCGGCGAGGCCGACACGGGCCGCGAGCATGTTCGCGACGCTGACGTATTCCGCCGTCAGATCGATACCGGTGACGTCGCAACCGTGCCGCGCGGCAAGGTAGCGGGCAGCGCCGCCCAGCCCCGAGCCGATATCGAGCAGCTTCATTCCCGGTGCCAGCGGCAGACGGGCCGCAAGCTCCTCGGTGGCGCGACGCCCGCCGATATGGAACTCGTCCACCGGCGCGAGATCGTCCACGCCGAGGCGTGCGGGGTCCTTCCCCGCCGCCGCGAGGCCGGCGAGGATCGCCGCCTCCAGGCCGCCCTGCGCGTAATGCCTGGCCACGAGCTGTTCGACGTCCATGCGTCCCTCCGCGTCCTGGGTGAGGGCGGCGGTTATACTCGAAAAATTACAACCGGGCCGAGAATGTCTTGCGGCGAGGCGGCGCGGTTCAGGCGGCCGGCAGCGGTGCGGCCCCGCGGTCGCCGAAGAGGAAGCCGTTGGTGAACGCCGCCTCCGGCGCAGCCGCCTGCACCTGCTCGAGCGCCTCGCGCGGGGCGATCTCGCCGGCCGCGGCGCGCGCGAAGGCGCGGGTCACGGCGATGAAGTCGCCGCTGTGCGGCGACAGGCGCAGCGACGCCACGCCGGCTTCGGCCAGGCGGTCAAGATCCCCCACAAGGTTCGCGTATTTGTGCGACAGCGTCTGCACGCCGTTGATGGCCAGGAAATCGGTGCCGTCAGCCGTGCGTACCGCGAGCCCGTCGGCATCCCTGTCGCAGACGAATTGACAAGAATCCTTGCTCAACCCGTGCACGCGCGCGTGGTAGCAGCGCCCGGAAATGGCGAGCGGCATGCGCCCGTAGGCCCAGAGTTCCACGCCGACGCCGAGTTCGGCCGCCGCCCGCGCCAGGATTGCGACCGACGCGAAGGGCAGTTCCGGCGGCAGGCAGAAACGCCTCGCACCCTTGCGTGCGAGAAAGCCGAGCGTCGGCTCGTTGTAGACGTTGATCATCGGCCCGAGCGCGAAGGGCGCGCCCTGCGGCAGCAGGTTCATCAGCGTGAGATCGTCGATCTCCACCTCGCGCCGGGCCTCGGCGAACAACTCCCGCGCCGTCCGCCGCTCGCGCTCCAGCGTCACCAGGGTCAGCGAGGCGAGCGCGACCTGCTTGCCGGCACGTTCGAGGCGTTCGATCGCGGGCTCGAGGCATTCGTCACGGAACGGTTCGCGCTTCGAACACACGCTCTCCCCGATCACGACGCGATCGACCGGCGCCTCGTCGGCAATGCGCGCGTAGAAATCGGCGAAGCGATCCGCCGGCCAGTTGAACAGAAGCGGCCCGACGGTCAGCCCGAACCTTCCCTGCGTCACGAGCACGCTCCCCGATGCGAGGCGGCGGTCATCGCCACGTCTTGTTGTAGGCGCCGGAGGTCGTGCGCTGCCCCTCGGTCAGGGCACGCAGCTCCCCGGCGGGGATCGGCCGCCCCGCGGCCAGCGCATCGAGCGCGCGGCGGAAGTTGCGCACCACGGTCTGCGTGTAGGCGCGGCTCCGCTGCCTGCCCTCGATCTTCAGCGCCGTGACGCCGGCCGCGGCGAGTTGCGGGATGAGGGACGCGGCGTCGAGGCTCACCGGGTCCTCGAAGACATGGCCGCGATAGTCGCCGGCCTCGAAGGAGCCCTTGCACAGCGTCGGGTACGGCGCCGCCTGGCCCGCCTTGACGCGGTGGATCGCGAAACCGCCGATGCGCGAGACCAGGTCGCCGCCCTCCTCGCGATACTCGACATGGCTCGCCGGCGAGCACGCGCCGTTCATGTTGGGCGACTTGCCGGTGGCGTAGGAGGACAGCGAGCAGCGGCCCTCCGCCATCACGCAAAGGCCGCCGAAGATGAACACCTCGGTCTCGATGTCGATGTCGCGGTTTATCGCGGCGATTTCCTGCACCGAGAGCACGCGCGGCAGCACCACGCGCCGGACACCGAAATTGCGCGCGTAGAACCCGATCGCGTCGGCATTGGCGGCGGCGGCTTGGACGGAGACGTGCAGGCGCAGCGCGGGGTGCGTCGTCGCGGCGTAGTCCAGCAGGCCGAGATCGGCGAGGATCACCGCGTCCGCCTGCATCCTCGCCGCGTCGTCCACCGCGCGGGTCCACAGCTCGAACGCGGCGGCGCGGGGGAAGGTGTTGACCGCGATCAGGACCTTGGCGCCGTGCCGGTGTGCGAAGCTGATCGAGTCCGCCATCTCCGCGCGCGAGAAGTTGAGACCCGGGAAGTTGCGGGCATTGGTCTCGTCGTTGAAGCCGCAATAGACGGCATGCGCCCCGGCCTCGACCGCGGTGCGGAACGCCGCCGGCGTTCCCGCCGGGCAGACAAGTTCGAGCGAACCGGGCGAGGTCATTCGAGGGAGCCGCCCGCGCCGCGCGTGAGCGCGACCCCGGTGAGGCCGCCGAGCAGGGCGGCGAGCCGCCGTGCGGGCGCTGCAGCCAGCGCCGCCAGCGGCCCCAAGGGCGCGAAGACCTCGTCCACGAGTTCGATCTCCTCGTTGTCGATGGCGTTGCGCAGGGCCAGCACCGCCTCCGTGTCGCCCTCGATGACGAGATCGTGGGAGAAGAACAGGGCGTCGCCGTCATAGGCGCCGTGCACGAGGCCGATCAGCGCGGCGAGCGGGCCGGCGACGCGCGCGTCCCACGCCCCCGCCGCTTCCCGCCGCGCGGCCACGAGACGCGGGGCCTGCGGGCGCGGCTCCAGCAGGAAGACGAAGGGCAGGTCGGTCGGGTCGATGACAAAAGTCTTCGACGCCTGCTCGCCCAGGCGCTCGAACAACCCGGGATGGCGCCCGGCGAGGCTGCTCGCGAGGCGCCGGGCCACGAGATTCAGCGGCATGAGCGGCGCGGGGCGCAGCGCAGCCGCCCCCGCCCTGGGAAACCGGGGTATGGGCCGATGTTCCGACACACCGCCCTTCAATCAGCCGGCGCGCGCCCGCGCCTTGATCGAAGTCAAAGCGCTCCGCGGTCCTTCGCGCCAGGGGGCGTCATGTCCCTGCGCGAACTGCCCGTCTTCCGCGACCTGCGGGGCTTCGCCCGTTATCTCGAGGAAAGGCGGCTGCTCGCGCGCGTGGCCGAGCCCGTGAGCCTGGTGCACGACATCACCGAGGTGCACCGGCGCACCCTGCTGGCGGGTGGCCCGGCGCTGTGGTTCGACCAGGCGCAGGCCAGCACCGGGCCGGCCGGCATGCCGGTGCTGGCGAACCTGTTCGGCACCGCGGAGCGCGTCGCCGCCGGGTTCGGCGTCGGCCCGGAGCGCATCCGCGAGCTTGGCGAGGCGCTGGCCGCGATGCGCGAACCGGCGCCGGTCGACGGCCTCGCCGACGCGATGAGCCGCTGGCCGATGCTGCGCGCGGCGCTGGCGGCACACCCGCAGCGCGTCAACCACCCGCCATGCCAGGCGCAGACCTTCCTCGGCCGCGACGTCGATCTCGCGCGGCTGCCGGTGCAGACCTGCTGGCCCGGGGAGCCGGCGCCGCTGATCACCTGGCCGCTGGTCATCACCCGCCCGCCGGATGGCGGTGCGGACGACACGGCGGGCATGAACCTCGGCGTCTATCGCATGCAGGTGCTGGACCGCGACCGCGTCATCATGCGCTGGCTCGCGCACCGCGGGGGGGCCGCGCACCATCGCGCCTGGGCCGCACGCGGGCGCGACATGCCGCTCGCGGTCGCGATCGGCGCCGACCCCGCGACCATTCTCTCCGCCGTCCTGCCGCTGCCGGAAACCGTTTCGGAACTGCATTTTTCCGGCGTGCTGCGCGGCGAGCGCCCGCGAGTCGCCCCGGCGCTGACCGTGCCGCTGCTGGTCCCCGCCGACGCGGAGATCGTGCTGGAGGGATATGCATCGGCCACCCAGACGGCGCCGGAAGGGCCGTATGGCGACCATACCGGCTATTACAACTCGGTCGAGAATTTCCCGGTGATGCGCGTCACCGCCATCACCATGCGGCGCAGCCCGGTCTACCTCACCACGTTCACCGGCCGGCCGCCCGACGAGCCCTCGGTGATCGGCGCCGTGCTCAACGACCTGGCGCTGCCGAGCATCCGCCGCCAGATGCCGGAAATCGCCGATGTCTGGCTGCCGCCGGAGGCCTGCTCCTATCGTATCGCCATCGTCTCGATCAGGAAAACCTATCCCGGCCAGGCGCGGCGCGTGATGATGGGCTTCTGGGGCATGCTGCCGCAGTTCAGCTACACCAAGACCATCGTCGTGGTGGACGAGGACATCGACGCGCGCGACTGGCGCGACGTCGCCTGGGCGATCGCCACGCGCATGGACGCCTCGCGCGACCTCATGGTGGTGGAGAACACGCCGATCGACTACCTCGACTTCGCCTCGCCGGAGCCGGGGATCGGCGCCAAGATGGGCCTCGACGCGACGCGCAAGATCGGCGCGGAGACGCGGCGCGAGTGGAATCGCACACTCGCCATGGCGCCGGACGTGAAGAAACGCGTGGACGCGATCTGGCCGCGCCTGTCCGCCGGCTTCAAGTTCACCGCGCCGCCATGACGCCCTGCGTCGTCGTCGGCATCAGCGGCGCGTCCGGGGCGGCGATCGGGCTGCGCGTCGTCGACATCCTCGCCGGTCTCGGGGCCGAGACCCACCTCGTCGTGACACCGGCCGCGGAACGGACGCTGCGCCACGAGGTGGGATCGGACGCGCTGGCGACGTTGCGCGAGCGTGCCGGCTTCTGCCACGACGCGAGCGACATCGGGGCCGCGATCGCCTCCGGTTCGTTTCCGACGCGCGGCATGATCGTCGCACCCTGCTCGATGCATACGCTCGCGGCGATCGCCTATGGCCAGGCGGACAACCTGCTGGTGCGCGCCGCCGACGTGCACCTGAAGGAGCGGCGGCCGCTGATCCTGCTGGCGCGCGAGACGCCGCTGCATCTCGGGCACCTGCGCGCGATGACGGCGGCGACCGAGGCGGGTGCCGTGATCATGCCGCCGGTTCCCGCCTTCTATCTCAGGCCGCAAGGCGTCGCGGAGATCGTCGATCAGATCGCGCGCCGCGCCATCGACCTGCTGCGCGTCTTCGAGCCGGTCGCGACGCCCTGGCGCGGTGAGGCCTGAGACCCGGCCTATTCCACCGGACGCCGCGCCTTCAGCGCGGTCGCGAGCGTGCCGTCGTCGAGGATATCGAGGCTGCCGCCGATCGGCACGCCATGCGCGAGCCGGGTCACCGCGATGCCGGAAGCGGCGAGCTTGTCGGTCAGCCAATGCGTGGTCGCAGCACCGTCCACCGTCGCCGGCAGGGCGAGGATGACCTCGCGCACCGTGCCGTCGAGCCGGCGCAGCAGCAGGGAGAGGTCGATATCGGCGGGCGTGACCCCGCCCAGCGCCGAAAGCGTGGCGCCGAGCACGTGGTACAGCCCGTGATGCGTGTGCGTGCGCTCCAGCGCCCAGAGATCGGAAACCGTCTCCACGACGCAGACCAGGCCGCGGTCGCGCGCGTTGTCGGCGCAGACCATGCAGGGATTGCGGGTGTCGAGATTGCCGCAGGTGCTGCACGCGGAGACCGTCCGCGCGGCCTCGCTCAGCGCCGCGGCAAGCGGCAGCATGCGCGTCTCGGGCTCCGCCAGCATCCGGAGCGCGGCGCGGCGCGCGCTGCGCGGGCCCATGCCCGGCAGCCTTGCCAGCAGCGCGATCAGACGTTCGACTTCCGGTCCGCCCATCCGTGTTCCAAAAGAGTTCGCGGGCTCCGCCCGCACCCGCCAGGGACCTCGGGTCCCTGGACCCCGCTAATTGGGGTTCCGGCCTAGA
>JAJYFW010000085.1 GCA_021785335.1 Pseudomonadota bacterium | reverse complement strand
TCAGGATGCTGCCGGGTTCGTAGGCGCCCTGCACCGCGCGGTTGAACCGCTCCGCCGGCGTCGAGTTGGCGAAGTTGTTGGCGTTGTAGTCGGGCAGGCTCACGCTCGCCAGCACCTCGCCCGTGTTGACGTTCATCACGATGCCGACGGCGCCGATTGGCTTGAACTCGTGGAACGCGTGCGCGAGCACGTCGCGCACCACCGCCTGCACGCGCACGTCGAGCGACAGGCGCAGCGGCTTGGGGTCGCTCAGCAGCCGTTTGTCGAAATACGCCTCGATCCCCATGTCGCCGTGCCCGGCGCGGTCGACATTGCCCAGCACCTGGGCGGCGACGCGGCCGAGCGGATAGCGGCGCACCTCGGTCTCGCGGAACCCGATGCCGGGGATGCCGAGATCGTTGATTTGGATCTCCTGCTCCGGTGTGATGTCGCGCGCGACATAGACAAACTGCAGGTTGCTCGACAGCCGCGCGGTCATTGCCGCGACATCGAGGTTGGGCAGCACCCTCGCGAGCTTTTCCGCCGCGTGCTTCGGGTCCGCGATCTGCCGCGGATCGGCATAGGCGGTCGCCATCGGCACCGAGATCGCGAGGATCTCGCCGTTGCGGTCGATGATCGGGGCGCGGTGCGTGTGGCCCAGCATCGGCAGCGCCGCAGGCGTGGCGGCGAACGCGGATTGCCGCGGCGGCAACTTGGGCACGTTGGTCGCGATCAGCGCCTTGGACGGCAGCATCGGCTGCAGGATCGTGGCGTCGGTGAGCTTCGCGGCTACCGCCACGTACAGCACGACGAAGCCGATGATCCCGACCGTCAGCCTTCGGTGGCTGCGCGCGATGGCCGCGCGGCGCTCGAGGTCGGGCGCCGTGACGCGCACCGTCTCCATGCGCGGAATGCCGCCGGCCGCCGGCGCGCCGAAGCGCCGCGCGGGCGCGGTCGGCTCCGGCGGCGCGCGGTCAGGCAGATCACTCACCGGCTGCCCCCGGGCGCGTTGGCCGCGTGGTTCTGCGCGGTCCAGGCCATCCCGAGCATCGAGACCGATCCCGTCGTGCGCGGCGGCGCCGTGCGCATCGCCACGGTATGCACCGGCACTGGATGCGGCATCACCGCCTGCGCGGTCTGAACCGGCGGCGGCGCGGGGGTCACGCGCGTTGCATAGGGGCGTGCCACCGGCTGCGCGTCGGCGAGTGTCGTCGTCTGCGACGCCGGCGTCTCGGCCAGCAGGCGGCGGATGTCCGGCAGGTGCACCCCCGCGGAGCGGACCGGCGCCGCGTGCGCGGGCTGTGCATGCACAGGTGCGCGCGGCGCGGCGCTCGCGACGACGCTCGGCGGCGCGGGCGGGGGCGGCGCCAGCACGGACGCGACGCTCACCGCTGCCGGCTGCGCGGCGTTGGTCGCGCCCACACCGGATGGGCCAGTACCCGATGGGGCGGCGGACGCCACGGCCGGGGCCACCGCAGGCGGCACGGCGCCAGCCGGAGCGCCGGCTGCGGGGGCCGAGGCCATGGGGATGCCGCCGTTCGGAACTCCGCTCGGCGCGCTCCGCGGAACGCTACCCGACCCGCCATTGGGCACGGCGCCCGGCACGTCGACCGGCGGCGCCGCTTCCTGCGGCGGCGCGGGTGCCGCCGGCGGCGGGCCGATGGGCGGCAGCCGCGAGGCCAGGTCGGCCATGGTCACGTACTGGCCTGGCTTGGTGGGCGGCAGTTGCAGGAACTCGTTGGAGAGCTGCTGCAGTCGCGTGGGATCGTTGAGCAGCGCGTATTCCGCCGTCAGCAGCGCCGTGCGCTGACGTGCCTTGCGGATGTCGTTCACCGTGTGGGTGATGCGCTGGTCGAGCAGCTGTGCCGAGAGCTTGGTCTGGTAGAGATAAAGGCCGGAGCCGGCGGCGGCGAAAAAGGCCAGGAGCGTGATCGGGCGGATCATGCGGCGTCTCGTGTGATGCTGGCCGCCTCTCGCGCGATGGCGCGCAGCCGTGCGCTGCGTGCCCGCGGGTTGGCGGCGATTTCGGCCTCGCTCGGGCGCCGTGCGCGCGGCGTGAGCAGTGCGAACCCGGTCCGGCGTGGGGCCGTTTCCGGCAGATGCCGCGAGGGGCGTGGCGCGCGGCCGGCGGTTTCCTGCATGAAGCGCTTCACCAGCCGGTCCTCGAGTGAATGGAAGGCGACGACGACCAGCCGTCCGCCAGGGGCGAGCAGGCTTGCTGCCTGCTCCAGCGCGCGCTCGATCTCGCCCAGTTCGTCGTTCACCCGGATGCGCAGCGCCTGGAAGCTGCGCGTCGCGGGATCGATTCCGTCCGCGCTTCGCGGCACGGCGCGGCGCACGATCGTGGCGAGCGCGAGCGTGGTGGTGATCGGTGCCTCGGCGCGCGCCGCGACGATCGCGCGCGCGATCCGCCGCGCCGCCCGCTCCTCGCCGAATTCGTAGAGCAGATCCGCGAGTTCGCGTTCCGGCAGGCGGTTGACGAGGTCCGCTGCGGTCGGTCCCTCGGCGCCCATCCGCATGTCGAGCGGCCCATCCGCGCGGAAGCTGAAGCCGCGCGCGGGATCGTCGAGTTGATAGGACGAGACCCCCAGATCCATTACCACGCCATCCAGCGCCGCGACGCCGTGGTTGCGCAACAGATTCAGCATCGCGCCGAAGCGTCCCTCGATCAGCGTCAGGCGGCCGGGATGGCGCGCCGCCAGCGCGGCGCCGCGCGCGATCGCCGCGGGGTCGCGATCCAGCGCGAACAGCGTGCAGCCGCGCTCCAAAATCGCCGCCGCATAGCCGCCGCCGCCGAAGGTCGCATCAAGGTAGACGCCGTCCTCGCGCGGCCCCAGCACCTCCATCACCTCGGCCAGCATCACCGGCACATGCCCTTCGGCCGCAGGCCCGCTCATGGCGCCACCCCCGGCACGGCGGGCGGAACAGGGGACGGGGCGGGGACGGCGAGGCGGCGCGACTGCACGCCGAGCCGCGCCTCCGCAGCGCGCCTCGCCGCCGCCTCGGGCGACCAGATCTGGAACTGCCGCCCCATGCCGACGAAGGTCGCGCCCTGCTCCAGCCCCGCCCAGTCGATCAGTTGCTGCGGCAGGACGATGCGCCCCTCCTTGTCCGGAGCCAGTTCCACCGCGTCGGCGTAGAGCGCGATAGCGAGGTCCTCCTGGTCGGCGGAAAACAGGTCGAGCCGCGCCATGGAACTGGCGAGCGTGTGGAAATAGCTGGCGGCGAAGCCGTCGATGCAGCGATGGGTGTGGTGCGGGCGCAGCACCAGCGTCGCCGCATCACCATCGGCGCCGCGCAACGCCGCGCGAAAGGGCGCCGGGATGGAGACCCTCCCCTTCGCATCCAGCTTGTTCGGATGGGTGCCCAGGAACTGGGACATCCGGCCAGCCCCTCACTAATGCCTGGCCCACAGGGCCCGGCCCCATGGGTTTTCATGGGATAACATGGGTGTCATCGGGCGTAAAGCGGAAAGCCCTGGGTTCGAGGGGCGCTGGGGCCTGTGTTCGGCATGGTCGGAAGAGGTTTCGTGAGAGATCACGGCATGGCATGGAGTTTGCGGGACAGGCTGCCAGACGGCCTGTAAGCCGGGTTCTGTCCGCCCTTTCGGGTGGGACGGCCATTCCTCTGGGACGCGCATCGCTGCGCGCCTCGCGCGACCAACCCGGGCGGCGGGGCGGAACCCCCTGGCCCCGGCTCAAGCTTGCGGCTTGCGCCGGAACCTGCCGCCCCTATTCGGTCTTGCTCCCGGTGGGGTTTTCCGTGCCGCCCCCGTTACCGGGGGCGCGGTGCGCTCTTACCGCACCGTTTCACCCTTGCCGGCGGCTTGCGGCGCCGGCGGTCTGTTCTCTGTGGCACTTTCCCTGGGGTCGCCCCCGCCGGACGTTATCCGGCACCGTCGTCCCGTGGAGCCCGGACTTTCCTCTCCCGGCTCGCGCCGGCAGCGGCCGTCCGGCCGTCTGGCGATACTGAGATGCCCCCGCGCGCCCGCGACGTCAACCGGCCCGCTGGGCGGCCGGCTCCTGGCCGGCGGCGGCCGCGCGCGCGGCCGGCCGTGCCGCCGGTTCGTCGCGGAAGCTCCAGGCATAGACGGCGAGATAGGCGGCCTGGAACACGGCGGCGAGCAGGAACGGCGCCCGGAAATACCCGGCCTCGAACAGCGCCCCGGCGATCGCCGGCCCCACCACGCGCGGCAGGGCGAGGCTCAGCGTGTTGAGCGCCGCCACGGTCCCACGCCTGGCCTCCCCGACCAGACTTACGCTCAGCGCCTGGCGCGTGCCGTTGGTGCCGCGGTTGCACAGCGAGCGCAGCACCGTCAGCGCTGCCGCCGAGGCGAAGCCGGGCGCGAAGGGCAGCGCAAGCAGCATCGCCAGCCCCGCGAGCCGCATCCCGATCACCACCGGCAGCGTCCCCAGCCGCTCGGCCAGTCGCGCGGCCAGCACCGAGGCCCCCGCCGCGGCGGCGAAGCTCGCGGCGATCACCGGTCCGATGCTGGCCGGCCCATGCCCGAAGCGGATCGCGAACCAGTAGGCAAGCAGCGGCCCGGTGAGGCCGGTGCCGAGGCCCAGCAACATATTGGCGAAGGCGAGGCGGCGCAGCTTCTTGCGCTCCGTTTCCGTGGGCGGCGCCGGCTTGCGCCGCGCGGCGGCCGGCCTCGCAGGGTCCGGCAGTGTCACCACGATCGCCGCCCCCGCGAGGCTGATCAGCAGCGCCGCGATGAACACCATCCGCACCGGCGAGACGGCGGCGAACAGCCCGCCCACGGCCATGCCGAGGAACCCAGCGGCGGAGTTGCGCGCGAACTGCCGCCGCCGCGCCTCCGCGGGCGTGAGATCGGCGAGCCAGGCCTGTTCCACAGGTCCGAACGGCCCCGCCGACCCGTTCGAGGAGCGCCCGTACTGCGCCAGGATCGCCGCGATCACGAGAGTGATGTCGTCGGCCATCAGCGCCAGGATCGCGGCCACCGCGAGCAGCGCATGGAACCCAAGCATGAGCCCGCGCCGCCCGATGCGGTCGGAAAGCGGGCCGGCGATCGCGGTCATCGCCAATCCCGCCGCGAGCGATGTGGCGAGCAGCGTGCCGATCGAGCGCCCATCCCAGTCGAGTCCGCGCAGATACAGTGCGAAATCTACCACCAGCGCGCCCTGCACCGTCGCGCGCAGAAGGCGCAGCAACACCAGTCGGTCGGCCTGGGTCATCGCGCAGCACTCACGGCCCGGGCTCGAACAGCGCCGCGCCGGCGATCGCCACGATACCGCCGCGCCGCGCCAGGCCGCTGAACTGGTGCGCCGCGTCGGCGACGGTCGCCAGCCGCAGCGGCGCCGCCATTCCGCGCGCCTCTGCCGCCCGCCCCATCGCCTCCACGAAATGCCGCGCGCGTTGCAGCCGCGTCGTCCCCTGTGCCGCGTCGAGCGCGCCGGAGCGGCGCAGCGACGGCCCGTCCTTGACGTCGCGCGCCCCCACCAGCACCTGGCCCGGAACGGCGAGGAACGCTTCCGGCCGGAACGCAAGATCCGGCCGTTCCGCGCACGCACCGATGCCATAGGGAAACGCAAGTTCGGGGTCGGGCAGCGTGTACCACCCCGCGGCGGACGCGACGTAGCGCGCGACGCGGTCGGGATGCGCCATCACGAAGCGGTGCACGAACTGCGCGCCGCCGGAATGGCCGAACAGGAACACCTTGCCCGGCGCGATTGCCCCCTGTGCCGCGAGCTGGTCGAGCAGCCGCAGCAGCGCCCGGTCGGCGGCGGGGCCGCGCCGCCCCAGCCGCTGGTAGTCCGAAAAGCGCTCGGCGCCGAAGCGCGGCACCACCAGAACGGCGCCGTAACGGTCCGCCAGCGGCGCGAAATGCTCGGCGATCTCGGCGTCGTTGCGCGAGATGCCGTGCACCGCGACGAGGCAGGCTCCCCCTCGCGCCGCCGGGCTTGCGTGCAGCGCGAAGGGCAGTTCGGCCGCGACGGCGTTCACGCGGCGACGGGCTGGCGCAGGCCGGCCACGAGGTCGCGCGCGAACCCGCCCTCGCACAGCGTATCCAGCCGCAGTACCGGCAGCGTGAGCGCCGCCGCCGCTTCGCGGGTCGCCAGCGGCGAGGCGGTGAGCAGGCCGCTGACCGCGACCACGTTGACGCCACGCGCCTCCAGCCATGTCACCCCGGCGCTGGCGCTCATCGCGCTCTCGGCGGCATAGACCACCGCGTCAACGAGCTGGCCGAACCGCGCCGAGGCAAGCAGCGCCGCCGTCTCCTGCTGCAGCACGCCGTCGGCGATTTCGATCACGATCGCCTCCGCGCCCGCCTGCGTGTGCCTGGCAATGGCCTGCGCCAGGATCGCCTCGACCTGCGCGACCGAGATGCCGAAGGTCGTGACGTAACCGAAGTCGGTGAAGTCGAGCACCGCGATGGCGCCGGCATCCGCCACCGCCCAGCGATCGCCGCCGGACCCGGTGCCGGTCACCTTGGCCGCCGCGGGGCGCAGCCCCGCGGCGCGCAGCCCGCGCACCAGGCCGCAGGCGGTGGTGGTCTTGCCGGTGTTCATCGAGCCGCCGACGGCGGCGATCACCGGCGGCCGCCGCGCGGGCGGCGCCAGCGGCGCCAGCGCGAAGCGGCGCAGGTTGAGGGGTACGCCCTGCGCGTCGGTGGCAAGCCCGATCGGCGCGATCACGGTCGCCTGGCGCACCTGCGGATGCCGGCTCGAGACCGAAGCCGCGACTCCGCCGCCCGCCACCAGGTTGCAGGGCTGCAGGCCGGAAGGCACATACGCCTCGAACTGATCGGGAGCGTAACGATTACCGTAGGCGACCAGGATCTCGTCGCCCGGCCACATCTTGGCGCGCCGTCCCGCTGCGTCCTCGAGGTGCTGGTGCTGGCCGAGCTGTTCGACGCGCGCGAGCACGATGTCGCCGGGCTCGGGTGATGCATCCGTGCGCAGGCCCGCGATTTCCGCGAGCTCTACGTGGCGCACGGTATAGGCGCGCTTGGCGGCGGCGAAACGCGCGGCGACACCTGCCGGATGGTCGATGCGGGTGAGCGATCCCATAGCAAACTCCTGGGTGAATATGCGGGGACCATGCGTGCGCTCACTGACGCGACGCTGACGCGCCGGGGAGCGGCGGCGGAGCGTCAGAGCGGCGCGCTTGCCGCGAGTTCCAGCTGACAGATCGTCCCCCCGCCCGGGCGCGGCAGCAG
>JAJYFW010000084.1 GCA_021785335.1 Pseudomonadota bacterium | reverse complement strand
ACTGCGCAGGGCGTGGCGCACCTCTCAACCGATGCCAACGGCGTCATCACCTATACGCTGTCCAACGGCACCAGGGGCATCGCGGTGTCCAACGGCAATGGCACGCTGACCCTGATCGGGCCGGACGGCAGCGTCCAGACGGTCAACGCCCCGAAGAAATAGGCGGCGGGCGGACTGGCGCATGGCGGAACTGCGTATCCTCTACTTCGCCTGGCTGCGCGAGCGCGTGGGCCTCGCCGAGGAGACCCTGGCGCTGCCGGCGGGGATCACCACGGTCGCGGCGCTGCGCGAGCACCTGATCGCGCGCGGCCCCGCCTACGCGGCGCTGGCCGAGCCCACGGTGCGCGTCGCGATCAACCAGGCGATGGCCGGGCCCGCGACCGCCATCGGCCCCGGCGACGAGGTCGCGTTCTTCCCGCCGGTGACGGGTGGCTGAGGCGACCGTCCCCACGGCCCGCGTCGCGGTGCAGACAGCGCCGTTCGATGTCGCGGCAGAACTTGCCGCCCTCGCCACCGGCCGTCACGACATCGGCGGCATCGGCAGCTTCATCGGCACGGTGCGCGACAGGGCAGGCGGGCGGCAGATCACGGCGATGACGCTCGAGCACTATCCCGGCATGACCGAGCGCGCGCTCGCGGACATCGTCGCGGAAGCTGGCCGGCGCTGGCCGCTGCTCGGCGTGACCGTGATCCACCGCGTCGGCCGCCTGGTGCCGGGCGAGGGTATCGTGCTGGTGCTGGCGGCGAGCGCCCATCGCGCCGCGGCGCTGGCGGCGACCGGCTTCCTCATCGACTGGCTCAAGACCAGGGCGCCGTTCTGGAAGCGGGAGCATTTCGCCGACGGCTCCACCGCCTGGGTCGAGGCCAGGGCCGAGGACGACGCGGCCGCGGCGTCCTGGGCAACGACGTCCCGGGCGGAAAGCTAGCAAATGCCCGACGCCCCCCAGAGTATCGCCCCCCTGGGAAGCACGCCCCTGCGTGTCGCCCCCCTGCGTATCGCGATGGTGAGCCACGAGTTCACCATCACCGGGACCTCGGTCGCCTTCCATCGCCTGGCGCGCCACCTGCGCGGGCAGGGCCATGATCTCACCATCGTGCCCTTGATCGGCAATGACGGGCCGATGAAGGAGCGCTACCTCGCCGACGGATTCCGCATCGAGCCGCGCCTCGTTCTCGCCGATTTCGATCTCGTCGTCGGCACCACGATCTGCGCCGCCCCGGTCGCGGCCCGCATCGGCATGCATCTGCCGATGATCTGGCTGATCAACGAGGCCGAAGTCGGACTCAACCTGGTGCTGAAGAATCAGGACTGGATCGCGGGCTTTCACCAGGCCGCGGCGATCGTCTACAACATGGCCTCGCAGCGCGATGTCTATCGCTCCTTCACCTACGCGCTGCCACAGGACAAGCTGCATGTGATGCCCTACGGCGTCGATATCGATCGCGAAACGGTCGATCCGCGCCGCGTCCCCGCCAGGAAACGCCCACTGCGCGTGGTCCAGCTCGGCACCATCGAGACGCGCAAGCGCCCCGGGGACCTGCTGCTCGCCGTCCAGGCCTGCGCCGCCGACTACGAATGCGCGGTGATCGGCAAATTCTTCGGCGTCCGCCCGGAGGCGCAGGCGCTCGCCGATGCGGACCCGGAGCGATACCGCCTGCTCTCGGGCCTCGGCGACCAGGAGGCGATGGACTGGGTTGCCTCAGCCGACGTGTTCTGCCTCGCCTCCTCGAGCGAGACGCAGGGTCTCGCCGTCTACGAGGCCGCGTTGCTGGAGCGCCCGCTGCTGCTCACCGACCTGCCCTGCTACGAGGGTGTGTTCCGTCACGGCCGCAACTGCGTGATGGTGCCGGTGGGCGACATCGAGATGATGGCTGCCAGCCTCGCGATGCTGGCAGCCAGCCCCAACCTGCGCACCCGCCTCGGCGCCGCGGCGCGGCTGGCCGTCCTGCCCTATGCCAACGATCGTTTCCACACCGAGTTCGACCGCCTCATCGCCGACGTGATGCGCCGCCGCCGGCGCTAGCGTCCCGGCAACCTTTGCCTGCGACGATGGCGCGATGGACACGCTTGCGACCATCGCCGCGGCGCTGGAGGCTGAGCGCGCCGGCAACCTCGATGACGCCCGGCGCCATTACCGCGCGGCGCTGACCGACCCCGCCGCGCCGCCGCTCGCCGCGAGCCGGCTCGGCCTGCTGCTGCTGCGCGGCGGGCACCCGGCCGAGGCGGTTGCCCCACTCGCCCGCGCCGCCAACGCGCGGTCCGGCGATGCCGCCGCCTGCGTGAACCTCGCTGGCGCCCTGCTCGCCGGCGGCAGGCTCGCGGAGGCGCGGGGAATCGCGCAGACTGCGGTGCGGCTGGCCCCTAACCTCGCACCCGCGCACGCGACCCTCGCCGCCGCGCGCCTCGCCGCCAGCGACACGCATGGCGCGCGCGCGGCGGCGGACGCGGCGCTGGCACTCGCTCCCACCGATGCCGAGGCCTGGTTCACCCGCGGCACGGCGCTGGCCGCACTGGGCGACGCCGAGGGCTCGCTACGGGCACTCGAAACAGCGCTCGCCCTCGCGCCGGAACACGCCCGCGCCCGGGTCAACCTCGGCAACGCGCTGGCCACTCTCGACCGGCAGGCTGAGGCCGAGGTGGTGCTGCGCCAGGCGATCGCCTCCGCCCCCGGGCTGCCCGAGGCGCATGCCAGCCTCGGTCACCTGCTCGCCGCGATGGGCAGGCTCGACGAGGCAATCGCCGCCTGCGACGCCGCCATCGCGCTCCAGCCCGACTTCGCCCAGGCCTACTGGAACCGCAGCTTCGCCCGCCTGCTTGCCGGCGACTTCGCGCGCGGCTGGACGGATTACGAATGGCGCCGTCGCCATCCCAGCTTCGCCGGCGATTTCTTCCGCAGCCTCGCCCCCGCGTGGCAGGGCGAGGATCTCGCAGGCAGGACGTTGCTCGTCGAGGCAGAGCAGGGGCTTGGCGACACGATCCAGTTCGCCCGCTTCGCGCCTATCCTGCGCGCACGCGGCGCACGCGTCATCCTCGCCGTGGCGCCCGCGCTGCGGCGCCTGCTCGCCCCGCTCGTCGAGACCGCGGACCGCGCCGCACCGCCGCCGCACGACCTGCGTGTGGACCAGCTGAGCCTGCCGCTGCTGCTCCGCACCACGCTCGAAACGATTCCGCCCAGCCCCTATCTCGCCGCCGACCGCGTGGCGGTGAGCGCATGGCGTGCGAAACTGCCGCCTCGCCCGCGCGTGGGCGTGGTCTGGGCAGGCAATCCGGCCCATTCGAACGACCGTCGCCGCTCATTGCCCGCGGGCGCGCTGGCGGCCCTGTTGCGTGACCGGCGCCTCGCCCACATCGCCTTCATCTCCCTGCAACGCGGTGCGCGGGAGGACGAATACGACCTCGCGGCCCCATTGCCACCGGACGCGGATTTCGCCGACACGGCATCCCTCGTCGCCGCACTCGATCACGTGGTCTCGATCGATTCTTCGGTGGCGCACGTCGCCGGCGCCATGGGCGTGCCGGTCTCGCTGCTGCTACCGGCGGCACCCGACTGGCGCTGGTTGCTTGGTCGTGACGATTCGCCCTGGTACGCGGGGCATCGCCTGCACCGGCAGAGCCGGCCAGGCGACTGGGCACCGGTGCTCGCCGCCGTCGCCGGCGAGCTCGCGCAACGCCACGCCGCGCGCGGCCCGGCTTACGCGGCGAGCAGCTTCTCCACCTCGGCCGGTGTCATGTGCACCGTCTTCTCGTAGTCGCCCAGTAGCGTCTCGGTAATGGTGCTCGGCGTGAAGCTGCGCCCGGCGATCTCGCGCACCGGTGTGATTTCCGCGGCCGTACCGGCGAGGAACACCTCCGTCGCGTTGGGCAGTTCCTCGAAGAGGATCGGTCGCTCCACCACCTTGATCTGCCGGCGCTTGGCCAGTCCCATCACCGTGCGGCGGGTGATGCCGTCGAGGAAACAATCCGGCGTCGGAGTGTGCAGCTCGCCATCCATCACCATGAAGATGTTGGCACCGGTCGCCTCCGCGATCCGACCGCGCCAGTCGAGCATCAGCGCGTCGTCGAAGCCCTGTGCCTCGGCGCCGTGCTTGGAGAGCGTGCCGATCATGTAGAGCCCCGCGGCCTTCGACGCGGTGGGCGCCGTCTCGGGATGCGGGCGCTTCCAGTCCGCGAGCCCGAGCCGCACGCCCTTCATGCGGTTGTCGCCGAACAGGTTGGGCCAGGCCCAGGTGGCGATGGCGAGGTGGATCCTGGTCTGCTGCGCCGAGACCGAAAGCTGCTCCGCGCCGCGCCAGGCGATCGGGCGGACATAGGCGTCCGTGAGGCCGTTCGCCTGCACCACCGCGTTGCACGCCGCATCGATCTGGTCAGCGGTCCAGGGGATTTCGAAGCCGAGGATGCGCCCTGAATTCAGCAGCCGCTCGGTATGCATGCGCAGGCGGAAGATGTTGCCGGCATAGGCGCGTTCCCCTTCGAAGACGCCCGAGGCATAGTGCAGCCCATGCGAGAGAACGTGCAGCCTGGCATCGCGCCACGGCACCATGACGCCGTCGAGCCAGATCTGTCCATCACGATCATCGAAAGGAACCAAGGCCATGGCGCATCCTCCTCGTAACTTTATTGCGCGTCTTGACGGGAACGTATAATTCCATTCGGTACACGTCAACAAAGCTGACCAAAAATCCAAGTATGCCAGCCATGCCGGAAACCACCGTCGCCGCCACCTCTCCCGCCGCTCCGCCCGCGCATCCGCCGGCCGGCGCCGGGCTGCTCTACCTGCGCGAGGAGGAGTTGCGCGCCGCGCAGGATCTTCTGTTCTTCGCCTACCGCGACTTCACCGGCGCCGCGGATTCGATGCTGGAGGAGCTCGGCTTCGGCCGCGCGCACCATCGCGCCCTCCACTTCATCGGCCGCCATCCCGGCCTCGCGGTCAGCGACCTGCTCGGCATCCTGCGCATCACCAAGCAGTCGCTCGCCCGCGTGCTCGGCCTGCTGATCGACAAGGGCCTGGTCGAGCAGCGCCCCGGCCGCGACGACCGCCGCCAGCGCCTGCTCTACCTCACGGAATCCGGCCGCGCGCTCGAACGTCAGGTGTTCGAGCGTCAGCGCGAGCGGCTCGCCAAGGCCTACCGGGAAGCCGGGCCGCAGGCTGTTGAGGGTTTCCGACGCGTCCTGCGCGGGATCGCCGACGAGCAGGGCCGCGCCTGGCTCGACCGCGCCGACCGCGCCAACCGCCCATGACGCGACGGTCGATGGGGGCCGGATGAGCGGGGTCGCGGCGGACGAGGAGGTGCTGGTGCTGGTCGTGGACGACGACCAGCGGCTGCGCACGCTGCTCGCGCGTTACCTCGCCGAGCACGGCTTCCGCGTTGTCACCGCCGAGAACGCGGCTGAGGCGCGCGCCAGGCTCGCGGTGATCGAGCCCGAGGTGATGGTGCTCGACATCTCGATGCCGGGCGAGGACGGACTCGCGCTCACGCAGTCGCTGCGCGCCGGCCGTGCCCGCGTGCCGATCCTGCTGCTGACCGCGCGCGGCGCGCCGGAGGACCGCATCGCCGGGTTCGAGGCCGGCGCCGACGACTACCTGGCCAAGCCGTTCGAGCCGCGGGAACTGTTGCTACGTCTGCGCGCGCTGGTGCGCCGCACCAACCAGATCGCGGCGGAGCCGCCAGCGAATGTGCGCCTCGGCCCGCTGACCTTCGACGCCGCGCGCGGCGAGTTGACCGGCCCCGGCGGCGCGGTGCGCCTCACCGGCGGCGAGGCGGCGCTGCTCGGCGAGCTGGCGCGCCACGCCGGCGAGGCGCTGTCGCGCGAAGCCATCGCCGCGGCGCTGGGCATGGACGAGGCGAGCGAGCGGGCGATCGACGTGCAGGTGACGCGGCTGAGACGCAAGATCGAGCCCGACCCGCGCGAGCCGCGCTTTCTCTTCACAGTGCGCGGCCGCGGCTACGTGCTGAAGCCCGGCACGTAGAGAACGGCCGCATGAACACCCTCGGTTTCGATCCGGAACGCCTCGGCGCCTTCCTGCGCGCGCGCCTTCCCCGCGCCGCCGGCTCTCCCCGCCTGGCGCGCGTCGGTGCCGGCCAGTCCAACCCCACCTTCCTGCTCGACATCGGCGAGCGCCGCCTGGTGCTGCGCAAGAAGCCGCCGGGAGAAATTTTGCCCTCCGCCCATGCCGTTGAGCGGGAAGCGCGCGTCCTGCAGGCACTGGCCGGCAGCGCCGTGCCGGTGCCGCCGGTGGTGCTGGTGGAGCACGGCAGCGACGTCGTCGGCACGCCGTTCTACCTGATGGAACGGCTGGAGGGCCGCGTCATCTCGGACAACGCAATGCCTAGCGTGCCGAGGGCCGAGCGGCGCGCCATGTTCGAGGCCATGGCCACGACGCTGGCCGCGCTGCACGAGCTCGACTGGCGCGGGCTCGGCCTCGGCGACTATGGCCGGCCCGAGGGCTACTACGCCCGCCAGGTCGCGCGCTGGACGCGGCAATGGCAGGCGCAGCGCTTCCGCGACCTGCCGGACCTCGAGCGCCTCGCCGCCTGGGTAGGCGAGCACCTGCCGCCGGACGATGGCGTCGCCGCGCTGTGCCACGGAGATTTCCGCCTCGGCAACCTGATGTTCCACCCCACGGAGCCGCGCATTATCGCGGTGCTGGACTGGGAACTTTCCACGATCGGCCACCCGCTGGCCGACCTCGCCTATTCGGCTCTGGCCTGGCGCAGCCTGCCCTCACAGTTCGAGGGCCTCGCCGGCCTCGACCTCGCCGCGCTCGGCCTGCCCGTGGAGGCCGATTACCTCGCCGCTTATTATGCCGCGCGCCGCACGCCGGCCCCCGCCCTGGCACCGTTCCACCACGCCTTCGCCGCGTTCCGCTTCGCCGTGATACTGGAGGGCGTCGCGGCCCGCGCCCGTGCCGGCAACGCGGCTGCCGCGGATGCGGCGCTGGTGGGCGAGCTGTCGCGGGACTTCGCCGCGATCGGGCTCGCCGCCATCGATTGAGCCGCCGCCCCTTGCCAAGCTGCTCCCGTTGCGTTTCGAGTCAGGAAAACGCCGCTGGGAGCAACCTATGACCCGCCGAGTCCTCGCCGCCCTGTTGCTCCCCAGCCTGCTGCTGGTCGCCGGCTGCACGCCCGGCGCCGACCTCAAGCCGCTGCCGGATGCGCGCCCCATGGTCTACCGGCTCGGCCCCGGCGACCAGATCCGCATGCTGACCTACGGCGAGGACGCGCTCTCCGAGATCTTCCGCGTCAACGCC
>JAJYFW010000083.1 GCA_021785335.1 Pseudomonadota bacterium | reverse complement strand
CGGGGGAACAGGCCGATCGTGGCCCGGGCCGCGAGCGTGCCGTGCGCCATGCGCAGCGCGATCACGACCGGTTCGCCGGGCGCGAGGAGAACGGCGTCCGGCGCCACGCCCGCGCGGCCGAGCCAGCCGGCAACGAACCAGCCGCCGGCGGCCGCGTGCGCGCCAACGATGTCGATGCCGCCCAGGGAGGGCTCGGCCGCGAGGTTGCGCAGGCCCGTGGCGAGGGCGGGCGGGAAGGTGGCGAGCTCCCCGGCCGCGAGCCCGTGATGCAGCGCGCCGCGCGCGCTTCCCTCGGCGATGGCGTCGTTGCAGGCCGCGTCGCGGCGCGTGGCGACGAGGTCGATATCGGGCGAGGTCCAGCCCTCTTCCGCGTCGCGCCAGAGCCGGGTGAGGTAGTGGCCGTAGGCGCCCTCCGCCGGCATCGCCTCGGGGGCGACGCCGCTGGCTCCGCGGTAGAAGTCGGGCTCGAACAGGGCGTGGGCGCTGACGCCGCGGCGGGCGCCGGAACGCAGGTAGTGGTCGTAGAGATCCGTGCAGCCGCCGGCGGCGAGCGCGCGCTCGCTCACCTGCTCGCGGTAGCGCGCCGCGTCGAATAGCCAGTGCGGCGACAGCGAGGCGTGGCCGAGCAGGAGGTAGTGCTCGAAGCCGCTCTCGATGCCCCCGTTCCCGTCCACGGGGCGGCCGGTGGCGACGAGTTCCGCGACGTCCCCGTGGCGGGCGAGATACCAGGCCTCGTCGAACCAGGCGTTGGGCGAGGCGCCCTGGAAGCGGCCGACCTGGATGTAGTGGCGCAGCAGGGCGGCTTCCGGCTCCTCGCCGGCCTGGATACCGACGGTGGGGTTTGTGGCGCGGTAGAACGCGGCGTCGAAACGGGCCCAGGCCGGGTAGCCGGCGTCGGGCGCGGCGGCGAGGATCGTTGCCAGCTCGTCGCCGGTCATGGAAGGGCGGGATCGGCGACGGCGTCGGCGTAGCCGCGCGGATGCTCCTCGCGCCAGGCCAGCGCGGTGGCGACGATGTCGTCGAGCGTGCGGAAGCGGGGCGACCAGCCGGTGGCGGCGGCGATGGCGTCGGACCTGGCTACGAGGATGGGCGGGTCGCCGGCGCGGCGGGGGCCGAGCGTGTGCGGCACGCGCCTGCCGGAGACACGTTCCACCGCCGCGATGACTTCGCGCACCGAGTTGCCGGAGCCGGTGCCGAGGTTGAAGATTGCGTCACGGTCTTTTTCGAGCAGCGCGAGCGCCGCGAGATGCGCGGTGGCGAGGTCGGCGACGTGGACGTAGTCGCGGACCGCGGTGCCGTCCGGCGTCGCGTAGTCGGTGCCGAAGACGGTGAGCGGCGGGCGGCGGGCGAGTGCCGCGTCGATGGCGAGCGGGATGAGGTGGGTTTCCGGCGTGTGGTCCTCGCCGAGCCTTCCCTGCGCGTCGGCGCCGGCGGCGTTGAAGTAGCGCAGCGCGGCGTAGCGCAACCCGTGGATGCGCGAGGTCCAGGCGAGCGCGCGTTCCAGCGCCCATTTGCTTTCGCCGTAGGGCGAGCCGGGGTCGATCGGGGAGGATTCCGAGATCGGGCCGTCGCCGGCGGTGCCGAACAGGGCGGCGGTGGAGGAGAGGACGAAGCGCTTCACGCCGTGGCGGACGCAGGAATCGATGAGGGTGAGGCCCTCGCCGATGTTGCGGCGCAGGTAGCGCAGGGGCTCGCGCATGGAATCGCCGACCAGCGAGAGGGCGGCGAAATGGAACACGGCGTGCCACGGGCCGTCGGCGAGGACGGCGTCGACGGCTGCCTGGTCGGCGAGGCTGGCACGGACGAAGCGCGCGCCGGGCAGGATGGCGGCCGCGTGGCCGGTGGAGAGGTCGTCGAAGACCGTGACGTCCTCGCCGCGCGACAGAAGCTCGGCCACGAGATGCGAGCCGACATAGCCGGCGCCGCCGACGACGAGGTGGCGCGCCACGCTCACGCCTCCGCCGCCGCCGTGAGCAGGTGCGGGCGTTCGTGCACGATCCACGCCAGGAACGAATCCGGTCCGGCGGCGAAAGGATCGGCGAAGCGGGCGCGCAGGTCGGGCTCGGTGCGCCAGGCGCGGCGCAGGCCGGGCGGGATGGGCGTTCCGTCGGCGAAATACCGCCAGGCCCAGGGCCGGTCGGAGATGGAGGGCACGGAAGCGGCGGCGACCTCGCGCTGCCACCAGTGGGCGAGCTCCAGCGGAACTTCGTTACGGGCATAGCGCCGCGTCATGGAGTCTCCGACGTCTCCGATCTTGGTGAAGTGGTAGAAGGCGAGCGGGCTGCCGTCCACATCGAGCGCGCCTTCCGCCGTCACGACGGGAAGGCGGCGGCTGAGGTTCCAGCTCGCGACGTTGCAGCCGGGGTCGCGCAGCACCGCGACGCCCGGGAACAGGGCCGGAACGAGGTCGCAATAGCGCTGGTCGGTGAACAGGCCCTCCTGCGGCGCGTCGCGGCAGTCGGTCTCGCAGCGGGACTGCCACCAGCGGGCGAAGCCGCGCCCGGTCCCGTCGTTGCGGATGGCGGCGAAGCCGAGGTTGAAGACGCCGTAGAGCTGGGCGGTGCGTTCCGCGTCATGGATCGCCTGGGGCTCGTCGTTGGGCGCGTGCTGGTGCGGGGTGAGAACGATCGAGGCGCTCTCCAGCGCGCGCAGGACTGAGGCGAGGGGATGGAACACGGCGATATCGGGGTCGAGGTAGATGACGGCCTCGGCGCCGGTTTCGAGCAGGCGGGCGAGCATGCGCGGCTTGAGCGCGGTGCAGGCCTCGACGAGCGTGTGGCGGAACAGGAAGGCGGGGAAGCCGGGCACGCCGAGTTCGGCCGCGAAGACCACCTCGTCGAAGCCGGCGAGGGCCGCTTCCATGCGCGCGGCCGGGGTGTCGACGACGAGGGCGACCTGGTGCCAGTCCGGGTGCGCGGCCCGCAGCGTGCGCGAGAGGACGCGGGCGCGCGCGAGGTAGCCCCAGGTGAAGCTGGTGAAGCAGGCGATGGTCATGGGCGGCCTGCGTCGAGCAGCGATTCGAGGAGCGGCAGGCTGCCCTGGCCGGGGATCATGGTGCGCGGGGCCGGGCGCGGGCGGGAGCGGATCTCGTCGCGGGCGCGGTCGGAGAGAAGGTACTCGATCAGCGCCTCGCCGGTCTCGAACACGCGCCCGGCGTCGTGGCGGCGGACCATGGCGGCGATGTTGCCGGCGGCCTCGATGGTGAGCACCGCGGCGCCGGCCGCCGCCGCCTCGTGCGCGACGAAGCTGAAGGTCTCGGGCCAGGGCGAGGGGAGGATCACCGCCTCGATGTCATGGCGGGCCAGCGCCTCGATGGCGGCGTGACGCGCGCCGCGGCCGACGCGGACCGGGACGGTGGCGACGAGGTCCATCGGCTGCAGCGCGGCCTCGGTGGCGAAATGGTAGAGCGCGCAGGCGTGATCCTCGCGCGGCGTGATGGCGAGGGCGGTGACGAGGTCGAGGAAGAGCGGCCAGCCCTTGTTGGGCAGCGGGAAGCCGAGGAAGGCCGTGCGCAGCGGCGCCGCGGGGTCCGTTGCGGGCCCGGCACGGACATCCGCGGGGGGAGCGAGGGTCGCGGGTTCCTCGACGCGTGCGGAGGCGAAGGGGAGCTCCGCGCGGGCGAGCCAGAGATCGAGGGTGACGCGCGAGGGGGCGAGGACGTGGAACGGCACGGCGTCGAACAGGGCGCGCAGCCGGGCGCGGTGCGCCTGCCTGCCTTCGCCGTGCACGCAGATGCGGCAGGCCATGCTCTCCGCCGGCGGGGCGCCGCAGGGGTCGAGATCGTTGCGCAGCAGGTTGTAGCCCTCGCAGAGCGAGGTGTGGTCATGGAGCCAGAACACGGGATCGGGGCCGCAGGCGGCGGCGAGTGCCGCGAGTGTCGCCGTGCGGTGGCCGAGGGGGGAGTGCACGACGAAGCGGCGCGGGCGCTGCGGCAGGGCGCGCGCGACCCCGGCGATGGCGGCGACGGCGGCGTCGGCCGGCGCGAGGCCCTGGAAGACGCCGTCGATCGTCGCCTGGAGCAGGCAGGCGGGCTCGATGTCGTCGGCGAGGTGCATGCGCGCGACGGCGGGGGCGAGGTGCAGATGCGTCGTGCCGGCGGCGGCGCAGGCCGCCATTTCGTCGGCGAGCACGAGCTGGATGCCGCCGGTGATGTCGATGTAGCGGTCGTGGCTGGCGGCGACGACGAGGCCGACGCGGCCGCCGCTTTTCGCCAGGCCAGCCGGCGCCATGGCGTGGAGCAGGCGGGCGGCGAGTTCGGTGGCGTCGAGGATCGGGGCGTCGGGGGGTGCGTCGTAGCCCGCCGGGCGCGCCGCCGCGGGGCGGGCGGCGGCGAGGATGGCGCGGCGCGTGGCGTGCGGCGGGCGCGGCAGGCGGCCCTCGGCGCGGCCGTGGCGGATATAGTGCAGGAGCGGATCGATCCGCGCGCGTTCTATGTCGGGGTATTCGTCGAGATAGAAGCCGGTGTCGAACCAGACGTTGGGGTGGCGGCGCTCGGCCCAGCCGTGGCTGTGCCAGTGTTCCACCGGGTCGAGCGTGGCCTGGACGATGTCCTTGTAGAGGTGGCTGTAGAAGGCGCGGTCGACATGGCGGGAGAGGTCGGCGAAGACATCCCCCTCCATGTCGCTGGGCGCCATGCCGTCCGGTGCCGGCGAGGTTGCGTCAGGCGGCAGTGGACAGCGCCTGGCGGTAGCCGAACAGGCCGACCTGGCCGCCGGTGTGGAGGAACACGACGTTTTCGTCGCGCTTGAACGCTCCCTTGCGGATGAGGTCGATGAGGCCGGCCATGCCTTTGCCGGAATAGACCGGGTCGAGGAAGATGCCCTCGTGCTGGGCGAGCAGCTTCACCGCCTCGACCATGCCGGGCGTGGGGATGCCGTAGCCGGCGCCCACATAGTCGCAGTTGCACTGGACGGCGTCGGCCGCGAGGGGGCCTGCGACGTCGAGCTTGGCGAGCGTGGCCTCGGCGAGCTTGCGGACATTTGCCTCCTGCACCGGCCTAGGGTTGCGCACGCCGATGCCGAGGATGCGCACGCCGGCGTTCATCGCCGCCATGCCGGCAACGAGGCCGGCCTGGGTGCCGGCGGAGCCGGTGGCGTGGACGAGGCGGTCGATCCTGAGCCCGATGTCGTTGGCCTGGCCGAGCAGTTCCATCGCGACGTTGACGTAGCCGAGCGAGCCCGTGGTGTTGGAGCCGCCGCCGGGGATGAGGTAGGGCTTCCGGCCCTGGGCCTTGAGCCGCTCGCCGACTTCCTCGATCGCCTGCTGCATGTTCGAATCCGCGGGGCGGTACTCGATCTCGATGCCCATGAGGTGGTCGAGCAGGACATTGCCGCCCTCGAGATAGTCGGGGTCGTTGGTCTGCACGCGGTGCTCGAGCACGGCGGTGCAGCCGAGGCCGAGCTTGCGCGCGACGGCGGCGGTCTGGCGGACGTGGTTGGACTGCACGGCGCCCTGCGTCACGACGTGGTCCGCGCCCATCGCGCGGGCCTCGCCCATGAGGAACTCGAGCTTGCGGTTCTTGTTGCCGCCGGTGGCGACACCGGTGCAGTCGTCGCGCTTGATCCAGAGTTGCGGCGAGCCGTGGGGGCCGGCGTCGAGGAAGCGCGTGAGGTTGGGCATGGGCTCAAGCGCGGTCGGCGCGTGGCAGAGCTTGACGCGGGGGAAGCGAGCGAGATGCATGGGAATTTATCCTCGTGAAGCAGCCCTGTAACGGCTTGCGCCAGGGAATGTTCCAGACGGCAGCGCGGATGTCCATGCGGGCGGGCGCGGCGACGGTTGCGCGACGCTGTTGCGGGATGGGGCCGGGGCGGCGCAGACTGGCATCCGCGTCGCCGCCTGTCGCGTAGGGTTCGAGAGGTATCGCGGAGGGTCACGACCAATGTTGATCAAGCGCAAGCGGGGCTGGGAGATCGCCGAGGCGAAGGCGACGCCCGAATCCGTGTTCTTCGGCAGGCGGGCGGTGCTGGGCGGCGCGGTGGCGGCGGCCGGAGTCGCGGCGACAGTCGCGGCGACGCGGCCGGCGGAGGCGGGGTGGCTCTTCTCCTCGCCCAAGGTGCCGCTGCAGAAGCTGGCGGCAATGCCGGCACCGCTGGACACGACGTACAAGCCGGGGCGGGCGCTGACGCCGGAGAAGGCGGCGACGACCTACAATAATTTCTACGAGTTCAGCGACTACAAGAACTGCTGGCCGCTGGCGCAGAAGCTGCCGACTTCGCCGTGGAACATCGCGGTCGACGGGATGGTTGAGAAGCCGTTCACCATCGGGCTCGAGGACCTGATCAAAAAGGCGGGGCTGGAGGAGCGGCTCTATCGGCACCGCTGCGTTGAGGCCTGGGCGATGACGGTGCCGTGGACCGGCTTCCCGCTCGCGAAGCTGGTGGCGCTGGCGAAGCCGGCCGCGGGCGCGAAATATATCGGCTTCACCTCGCTCGAGGATCGCAAGGTGATGCCGGGGCTGGATGTCGCGTTCTATCCCTGGCCCTACACCGAGGGGCTGACGCTGGCCGAGGCGACGAACGACCTCGCCTTCCTGGTGGTGGGCATGTACGGGCACGTGGTACCGCCGCAGGACGGGGCCGCGGTCCGGCTGGCAGTGCCTTGGAAATACGGGTTCAAGTCGGCGAAATCGATCGTGCGGGTGACGTTCACCGACACGCAGCCCAGGACGTTCTGGCAGACGTTGCAGTCCAGCGAGTACGGCTTCTGGGCCAACGTGAACCCGGCCGTGCCGCATCCGCGCTGGAGCCAGGCGCGCGAGCGGCTGCTGGGGACCGGGGAGACCGTTCCGACGATGATCTACAATGGCTATGGCGAGTACGTGGCGCCGTTGTATGCGGACATGATAAAGGCGGGTGTGAAGCCTACGGTGTTGTTCCGCTAGGCAGGAGGGAACGCGAGCGGGTGATCGGGCGGGGCGGCAAACCGGGGCTGGGCGGCAAGAAGGCGGGACGCGGCGGCAAGCAGGCGGCGGTGCGCGTGCTCGCGGTGCTGGCGGCGGCGGCGCTGGTGGGTGCCTTCGCGCTGGCGACGATGCTGCCGCCGATGACCAGCCTCGCCGAGCTCGTGGGCATGCTCGACAACCGCACCCTCATCGCTCTGCCGCAGATCGTGCGCGGCAGCGCCGGGGAATGGGCGTGGCGCTGGCTGGTGCTGCCGGTGCTGATGCGGCCGGTCTGGCTGCTGCCGATGGCCTGCGGGGTGGTTCTGGGCGGGCTCGCGATCACGCTGCACGGGCCGGGTGCGCCGAAGTCACCGCGCTGGAAGATGTAGCGGCGGGGGAAGATGTAGCGGC
>JAJYFW010000082.1 GCA_021785335.1 Pseudomonadota bacterium | reverse complement strand
GCTAGATGTTCATGTCGGCGAAGCTGCGCCCGGCCTCGGCCATCTCGCGCAGCAGCGGCGCCGGCTCCCAGCCATGACCGCTCGCCGCGGCCATCGCCTCCACCTCCGCCAGCACCGCCCGGATGCCCTTTTCGTCCGCCTCGTGCATCGGCCCGCCGCGCCAGGCCGGGTAGCCATAGCCGTTGACCAGCACGAGATCGATGTCCGAGGGGCGTTGCGCGATGCCCTCGGCGAGTATCTTTGCCGCCTCGTTCACCATCGCCGCGTGCACGCGCGCGACGATCTCTTCTGCCTTCACCTCGCGCCGCGCGATGCCCTTCTCGCGCGAGGCGCGCAGCACCAGCTCCGTCACCACCGGATCCACATGCCGCCCCTCCGCGTCGTGGCGGTAGTAGCCGGTGCCCGTTTTCTGTCCGAAACGACCCATCTCGCAGATCCAGTCGGCGACCTGCACGTAGCGCACGCGCGGGTCGCGCGTCGCCGCGGCGCGCTTGCGCCCCGCCCAGCCGATGTCGAGCCCCGCGAGATCGGCGACGGCATAGGGGCCCATGGCGAAGCCGTAGGCCTCCAGCGCGGCGTCCACCTGCTCCGGCATCGCGCCGTCCTCCAGCAGGTAGTCGCATTGCGCGCGCCAGCGGCTGAGGATGCGGTTGCCGATGAACCCGTCGCAGATGCCGCTGACGACCGGCAGCTTGTGCAGCCGCTTCGCCAGCGTGATCGCGGTCGCCAGCACCTCGCCCGCCGTGCGCGGCGTGCGCACCACCTCCACGAGGCGCATCACGTGCGCGGGGCTGAAGAAATGCAGCCCCAGAACCCGTTCCGGCGCATCAACGACATCGGCAAGTAGGTCGACATCGAGCCGCGAAGTGTTGGACGCGAGGATGGCGTCGCGCCGCGTCACGGCTGAAAGCCGGCGGAACAGCGTCTCCTTCGCCCCCAGCTCCTCGATGATCGCCTCGATCACCAGGTCGACATCGGCGAGCATCAGCAGGTCGGCGCAGAACGTGATCCGGCCGAGCCGTTCCGCGCGCGCCGCGGGCGCCAGCCGTCCACCCTTCACCTGCCGGTCCAGCACCGCGCGCACCCGAGCCTCGGCGGCGGCGGCCTCGTCCGCCTCCACCAGCACCACCGGCAGGCCCGCGCCGGCGAGCGCGATGGCGATGCCGGACCCCATCGTGCCGCCGCCCACCACGCCGGTGCGCGCGACCGGCCAGGGCGAGGGGATGCGCCCGCCCACCATCGGGACGCGCGCGGCCAGACGCTCGGCATGGAACAGGTGGCGCAGCGCCCGGCTCTGCGGGGCGCGACGCAGGCGCTGACTCTCCGCCCGCTCCCTCGCGCAGGCCTCGGCGAAGGGCAGGTCGAGTGCCCAGCGCACCGCTTCCGCCGCCGCGACCGGCGCCTCGGCGCCGCGGGCGCGCTTGCGCACCGCGGCGACGGCGGCGTCGAATGCGGCCCGATCGACCGGCGGCAGGGGGCGCTCGCCGCTGCGCGGCCAGGCGCCGGCGGCAGCCAGCGCCCGCGCGCGCGCCATCGACGCCGCGCGGATGTCGGTCGCGATCTCGTCCACCAGCCCGAGCTTCAGCGCCTCGTCGGCGGCCACCTGCCGGCCTGTTGTGGCCAGGTCGAGCGCCACCATGGCGCCGGCGAGCCGCGGCACGCGCTGGGTGCCACCGGCGCCCGGGATCAGCCCGATGCGCACTTCCGGCAGCCCCACCCGTGCGTCCGGCGCCATGACGCGCTCATGGCAGGCCAGCGCCAGCTCGAACCCACCGCCGAGCGCCGTGCCGTGCAGCGCCGCGACCACCGGCTTCCGCGCCTTCTCGATCTCGTCGAAGACACTGCCGGACATCATTTGCGGCGGCGGCGGCGGGGCGTCGAACTCCCGGATATCCGCGCCAGCGACGAAGGTACGCCCGGCGCCCGCGATCACCACGGCGGCGACGCCGGGGTCGTCCATGGCCGCCGTGAACGCCTCGCGCAGCGCCTGGCGCATCGCGGTGGAGAGCGCGTTGACCGGAGGGTTGTCGAAGACCAGCAGCGCCACGTCACCGTGGTGCTCGGTGTGAACCGTGCCCGTGCCCGGGTTGCCGCTGCCTGGGTTCATCGCCGCGCCTCCGTTGCTTCGCCGCCAGTCTGCGCGGGCGTGCCGCCAGGGGGAAGAGGAAACGGGGAGGGTCAGAACCCGAACATGTGGTCCATGGAGAACCGCCCGTCCGCGGTCATCAGGCCATGATAGCCGAACAGGCGGCAGGTGGTGTCGCGCACGAGCACGTAGCCGCGCGGTCCGGCGGCCTCGATCTCGGCCGGCTTGAACACGTCCTCGGCCACGATCAGCGCCGAGCCGGAGCAAGGGATCGCGAGCGGGGCCTCGGCGACGACAGCGCCGCTGCCGTCGGTCAGCTGCAGCCTCGTTTCCGAGAGCCGATGCCACGGCGCCGAGGCCGGGTAGATCAGCAGCGCGAAGCTCTTGGCGCGCGCCCCGCCCACGCGCATGCCGAGCTTGAGGAACAGCCGCGTGGACAGACCGGGCGGCGGGCCGGAATAGCTCTGCGGCTCGTCGCGCCAGGTCATCAGGGTGTTGAACACATGGGCGCCAAAGCTGCTCTCGGCGGCGTGAACGCCGTCGCGGGCCTCGGCGCGCACCAGCGCGTGCAGCCAACCATCCGCGGCGCCGCCGATGCCGTGCGCGTAAAGCAGCTCCGCATGCCCACCCTCGGCCAGCGCGCCCTCCGGCAGCACCTCGTCGAGATCGATCGCGATGTCATGGTCGCGCGGCAGCGCACCGAGCACGCGCGTGGCCGCGAGGCGGCCGTCTGGCGCGAAGACATCGAGCCGCAGCGGCAGCACCTCCTGCGTCGTCGCCATCGGCGTCGGCTGGATCAGGGTGCGGAAGCGGCTGCGCGGCAGCACCGGCAGCGGCAGCAGGAAGCCGCGGCCGAGCGCCGGCGGCAGGTCGAGGATCGCAGGATCGGGGCGCAGGTCGGAGCGCTCGACATTGGGGTGCGCGATGCGCGTGCGCCCGGCGCGCACCACCTCGTAACGTGGCCGCACCGTGTGCCGCCCGGCGCGCATCTCGATCTGCGCCGGCCAGGCGAGGCCCGGCAGCAGCGTGCCCATGTCCACGGGGACGGAGGCGAACCCCGGCACTTCCCGCGCATAGGGCACCGGCGCCTCCGCGCCCATGCGGTCGAAGGCGACCGCGCCCGGCGGGATCGGGGTCGCGTGGCTGTTCTGCAGCCACAGCACCACGCGCTCCCCGGCTTGCGGCGCCGGGATGCCGGCATAGCGGTCGGCCGGCCATGCATTGGCGTCGTGCGTGCACGAAAGGCTCGCCTGGTTGCCGGCGCCATAGGTGTCGAGCGCGTACTTCACCACGTCGTGCCCGGCCGCCCCGATCGCGTGCAGGAACAGCTGGCCGGTGAACGGCCCGAGCCCGAACCGCGCGCGCACCTCGGCACTGTCGACGGCGAAGCCCGCTGGCGGCACCGCCTCCTCCCAGGTCGCCAGCGCGCGCCCCTCGGCGTCGAACAGCCGCAGCCAGAGCCGAACCGATTTCGCCCCGTAGCCGGCCCAGTAATTGGCGGAGACGAGCCGTGTACAGAGCCCGTCCGCGTCGCGGAAGAAGGCGAAGTTGGTCGCGAAGTTGAGCCGGTCGAGGTAACGCGGCGCGCTCAGCATCGCGGCGGGCAGCTTCACCGCGTCCAGCGTCTCGATCCGCGCCCGGGGCAACAGCTTGCGGAGCTGGCCCGCGAGCCGGCCGGCGTCGAAGCTCGCAATCAGGATGTCCTCGGCCCCCATGGCCGCGAGGTCGGTCAGCGCACGTGCCTTGTGCCCCGCGACGAACTCGCCGACGTGGCGGACGTCCTGGACGTGGACGGAGGCGATCGGGAACGGTCGCGGCGCGAGCGCCAGCAGCGCCGGCGCGAACCCCTCGGGGTCGACCAGCGCCAGCCTGGTTCCGGCGAGTCGGCCGGCCAGCGCCGTGAGCGCTTCGGCCGCCAGCGGGTGTGCCAGCGCCTTGTAGAGCACATTGCCGCCGGCACGCGCGTCGAAGGTCGCGATATCGAGCATCGGCCGTTCCTACCCTACCACCCGAAACGTCGCCGCATCGCCTCGGCCGCCGCCGCCGTGTCGTCCAGCGCCTCGGCCGGCCAGAGCTCGAGCCGCCCCCGATAGGGCCGCACCCGGCCTGCGTCGATCAAGCCCTGGGTGAACTCGCGGATGCGCCGGGACTTGCCGGGAAGCCCGATCGTCATCACCGGCACGCTCGTCGCCACGGCCTCGGACACCATTGAGACGCTGTCCTCAGTGACCAGGATCGCGTCGGAGGACGCGAGCATGCCGACATAGGGGTTCTCGCCCGCCATGTCCCAGACATAGGCGCCTTCGGGCTCCAGCACGCGCCTGAACACCGCGCGCACCTCGGGCGCGGTGCGGCGCGAGGGGGTCAGCGCCAGCCCCACCTTGTCCTCGCGCATCATGGTGCGGAGGTCGGCGGCGATCGCCTCGGCGACCGGCACGTCGAGCCGGAACCGCCCGTTGGAGCCGCCGACCAGCACCGAGACCAGCGGCCGGCGCAGATGCGCGAAGCGCGGTGCCCAGATCGCGCGCTCGGCCGGCAGCCGCGGCGTCATACCGTGCAGCGCGGTGCGGGCGACGAAGACGTTGGGGCCGGCGAGCCGGTCGTGCGGCGCGGTGATGACGAGGTCGAAGCGCCTCGGGTCCATCCGCGGATGCTGGATGATCACGCCACGCGCCTTGCCCCGCAGCGAGGCCAGCACCGCCGCCGCGTTGCCCCCGCAGCCGATCAGGAGATCGGGGTATGGTGCCGAGAGCCCGGCGACGCGCGCCGGCGCCGGCCACATCCGCGGCGCCAGCGCCGACCACGGAAAGCGCGGCGTGAACAGCCGCTCCTCGGCCGCGATGCCCGCGACTTCCGCGAGGCCCCGTGCCTGGCTGCGCAGGCCACCGAGATCCTCGCACACCAACCAGCACGAATCCGGATTCATGGCGGCGGCTGATGCCGGTGGGGGGCCCGCGCGTCAAGGCAGGGGCGAGCCGGGGCGCCGCGCGGCGCCTCGCCGCTCAGAATTCCATGTCGAGCTCCTCGATCGCCTCCGGCTCCGCCAGCGCGGCCCTGGTCCATTCCCGCATGTCGGGCCAGGCCTCGATATGTCTCGCATAGGCCTCGCAGGACCGGTCGAGCGACACACCGTAGGTGCGCAGCCGCGTGACCACCGGCGCGAACATCGCGTCGGCCACGGAAAGCCGGCGGCCGAACAGATAGGGGCCGTGCCACGTGGCGATGCACTCCCGCCAGATCGCCTCGATGCGGTCGATATCGGCGCGCGCCGCGGCCCAGACGGTGAAACCTTTGCGCCGCATGCGCAGGTTCATCGGCAGCGAGGAGCGCAATGCCGAGAAGCCGGAATGCATCTCCCCGGAGATCGAGCGGCAGCGCGCCCGCGCCGCGCGGTCGGCCGGGTACATGCCGGCCTGCGGGAAAGTCTCGTGGAGGTATTCGGCGATCGCCAGCGTATCCCAGATCTCGAGCCCGTCATGGCGCAGGCAGGGCACCAGGATGGACGAGGAGCGCAGCAGCAGTTCCGCCCGTGCCGCGGCATCGTCGGCCGACGTGGTCTCGACCGCGAATTCCAGCCCGGACATCCGCGCCAGCAGCCAGCCGCGCAGCGACCAGGACGAATAGTTCCGACTGCTGATGAGCAGGCTCGCCACCATGTTCGACCTCCTGGGCGTCAGGACCCTGGCATCGCGCCGGCCATGCCGCTAGCGGACCTGTCATTGCAACATTCCTGCCGGGCTGCTTTGCTTCGCTGTCGAAGGATTCGCGGATTGGCCGTCACGATCGAGACGAGCGCCGCGCAAGCCGTGGCGGGACCTTGCCGCGCCGGACTTGCCGATGCTCTATGACCTCTACCAGGCGCAGGCGCTCTGCCTCGCGCCGTCGCGCCGCTTTGCCCGCTCCGCCGCGCGCCTGCTGGAGGGCTTCGGCGAGGCGCCGGCGGCGCTGGGATTGCGCCGTGTCGCGGCCTGGTGCGAGACCTATGGGCACGCCGCAACAACGCATGAACGGCCGCCGTTCGGCATCGGGGAGGTCACGGTCGGCGGCCGGCCGCACCTCGTCGAGGAGGAGGTGACGGCGGCGACGCCGTTCGCCCGGCTCCTGCATTTCCGCAAGCCGGAGCTGGCCGGCCCGCCGCAGCCGCGCGTGCTCATCGTGGCGCCGATGTCCGGGCATTTCGCCACACTGCTGCGCGGTACCGTGCGTACCATGCTCGCCGACCACGATGTCTGGATCACCGACTGGATCAATGCGCGCGATGTCCCGCTTTCAGCCGGGCGGTTCGAGCTCGATGACTTTACCGACCATGTGATCCGGTTCCTCACGCTGATCGGCCCCGGCGCGCACGTACTCGCGGTCTGTCAGCCCTCGCCCGCGGTGCTGGCGGCGGCGGCGCTGATGGCCGAGGACGGGCACCGCGCCACGCCGCGCAGCATGACGCTGATGGCCGGCCCCATCGACACGCGGGTCAACCCGACGCGGGTCAACGCGCTCGCGCAGCAGCGCTCGATCGACTGGTTCGAGCGCCAGATGGTCACCACGGTTCCCTGGCCGCATGCGGGCGTGGGGCGGCGCGTCTATCCCGGCTTCATGCAGCTCGGCGCCTTCATGTCGATGAATCTCGACCGCCACATGACGGCGCAGATGGCGCAGTTCCGCGCCCTCGTGCGTGGCGACCGCGACAGCGCCGCGGCGCACCGGCGCTTCTACGACGAATACCTCGCGGTGATGGACCTGCCGGCCGAATTCTACATCGGTACCGTGCGTTCCGTGTTCCAGGAGCACGACCTCGCGCGCGGCGCCATGACGCATCGCGGGCGGCGTGTCGATCCGGCCGCCATCCGCCGCACCTGGCTGCTGACCGTCGAGGGCGAGCTCGACGACATCTGCTCCTTCGGCCAGACGCTCGCGGCACAGGAGCTGTGCCGCCGCCTGCCAATGGCCATGAAGCGGCATCACCTGCAGACCGGCGTCGGCCATTACGGCGTGTTCAACGGCCGCCGCTGGTCGCGCGAGATCTACCCCCTTGTGCGCGAGGTGATCGAGGTGGCGGGCGCCGCGGGCTGAGCCGCTTCGGCTCGTGCGCGTAACGCGGGGTTGCGGTGGGGCGCAGTTGTGGGCCAGACAGGCGTGTGCCCGGTTTTGCGCACCATCTCTGGCGCCTGCTGCCGCGCGGCCCGCGCCGGCGTGCCGCCTTCGCCGTCGCCGCGA
>JAJYFW010000081.1 GCA_021785335.1 Pseudomonadota bacterium | reverse complement strand
CCAGGCCGAAATACGGCCCGCTCAGCCGCAGCGCCGGCACCGCCAGCAGCAGCCCCGCCACCACCGCGGCGAGCGCCCCCACCGGCACGCAGGCGATGATCGGCCAGTGCGCGTAATGGTTCAGCAGTCCTGCGGTGTAGGCGCCCACGCCGATGAGGAAGGACGGCCCGAAATTCACCTCGCCCGCGAAACCGAACAGCAGGTCCCAGCCCATGGCGAAGACGCCGAAATAGAGCGCGCTGGTCATCAGCCCAAGGACGTAGCCCCCGACCCCCGCGAACGGCAGCAACGCCATCAGGAAGATGACGACGGTCGTCCCCAGAAGAACCTTGCGCGTCGACATCAGCGCCGCCCCAGCAGCCCCTGCGGGCGCAGATACACCACGATCACCAGCAGCAGCAGCACCGGCACGGTGCGGATCGAGGGGTTGATGAGATAGGCCGTAAGGCTTTCGAGATAGCCCACGACATAAGCTGCGACGAGAGACCCCGTGACGCTGCCGAGCCCCCCGAGCACGACGATCGAGAACGCGCTCGCCGTGAGCTGACCCGCGTTGTCGGAGGATACGCCGAGGAAGCTCCCGAGCAGCACGCCCGCGATCCCCGCCAGCACGCCATAGATCGTCCAGACCAGCAGATGGATCGATCCGAGCTCGAAGCCGCACAGCGTCAGCCCGCGCGGGTTGATGGCCGCGGCCATCAGTGCCTTGCCGCCGCGGGTACGGTTCACCAGCAGCCATAGCAGGCCCATGGTGATCCAGGCGATGGCGGCGATCGCGATCTCGTTGCCCGGCGTGCGTACGCCGAGGATGTTCACCACCCCGCCGATCAGCGGCAGCACCGTTTTCGGGTTGTTGGTGAAGATGTAGGCGATCACCTCCTGCACCATGATGCCCCAGAGCAGCGTGCCGGTGAGGACGAAGATTTCCTTCTCCTCGCGCGCGATCGCCCGCGAACTCTGGATCGGGCGCACGACGATCCCGTAGGTCACGAGTGAAAGAATCACGCTGGCGCCGACGCCGATCAGCGCGCCGCCATAGGGCCCGGCGCCGAACGAGCCGGCCACCAGCCAGGCCACCACCGCGGCGGTGACCATGATCGATCCGTGGCTGAGGTTGAGCACGCCGGAGACGCCGAAAATCAGCGTGAAGCCGATGGCGCCGGTGGCGTAGAGAGAACTGATCGCAAACCCGTCGATCAGGATCTGTAGTGCTTGCATGGGGACCCTGACCAGGCGGCGGGAAAGGCGGGCGGGGCCGCGCTGACCCCGCCCGTCTGCATCACTGCGGCAGCTTCACGAAGGACGGGAAGGCCATCTTCCCCTGCGCCACGTCCGGTGGCCAGATCGTGACCTGCTTGCCGTCCTGCCACTGCACCATCAGGCCGGTGACATACCCCTTGCCAACCTTGAAGGTGTGGGTGAAGGGTGAGGTTTTGCCGTTGAACACATAGCGACCGATGGTGCCGACATAGTTCGTCGCCTCCATCGCGGTAACCAGCTTGTCCGGGTTCGTTCCGCCCGCTTTCTTGATCGCATCGGCGATCATGTAGACGTCGTCATACGAAGTGTAGCCGGCGTAGGACGGCGTCGCGCCGAACTTCTTCGTGTAGTTGTCGGTGAACGGATTGGTCTTCGGCGTCACCGCCACGCCGGGTGAGGCCACCGTCTGGAACACCACGCCATTGGTCGCCCCGTTGGTATCCTTCCAGAAGGTCGAGGTCGTCGCCTGGCTGGAGACGCCGAACATCGGGATGGGCACGTGCTGCGCCGCCCACTGCACCGTCGGCTGCACGCCGACATGGCTGATGCCGGTGATGATCACGTCGGGCTTCTCGCCCTCGATCTTGTTGAAGATCGGCGTGAAGTCCGTGGTGTCCGGCGAGAGGCGGATGTGGTCGAGCACCTTGATGCCGACCTTGGGTAGGCACTTCAGGTACTCGTTGTCGAGCGGCAACGTCCAGGCGGCGTCCTCGCTCATTACCACCGCAGTCTTCACGTGGTGCCCCTGGACCAGCAGGTCCTTCGCGCCGTCGCACACGGAATCCGCAATGAACGTGGACGGCAGGTAGCCGTGGAACACGTACTTCATGTGGTTGTAGTCTTTGTAGACGTTATGCGAGATCTCGTCGGAGGCGGCGCCCGGCGTTATCATCGGCATGTGCAGGCGCGCCGACCAAGGCTCGAGCGCCAGCACCACCTCGCTGATGTAGCTCGCGATGACAAAGGAAACCTTGTCCTCGCGCGCCGCGCGCTGGAAAGCGCGTACCGCGTCGGTGGCGGAATTGTGGTCGTCGTAGGTGACGATCTCGATCTTGCGCCCCAGCACGCCATCCTTGGCGTTGATCTCGTCGGCGGCAAGCTGCGCGGCCTTGGGGATCGACGCGCCGCTGACCGAGGAGGCTTCCGCGATCACGCCGATCTTGATCGGCGGCGCCGCGGCCTGGGCGGAGCTGAACGCAAGCGTGGCAAACGCCGCCGTTGCCGGCAGCATCCAGTATTTTCTTTTCATGTCCGTTTCCTGGTCTCGTTACGCGAGAGCGGAATATGAGGCTTGCCGCGCGCGCGGATGTCAAGCCGGGTGTGGAATTTTTCCGAAAGCGTCCAGCAGCGCCTGCGCCGTCTCGCGCCAAGGTGTCGGCCGGAATCGCGCACGCACCTCGTCCTCCCACGCGGCAAGCCCCGCCCGGTCCTCGACCAGCGTGCGTACCGCGCCCACCGCGTCGTGCAGATTGTCGGGGTCGAAATAACGCGCCAGCGTGCCGCCGGCCTCGGGCAGCGAGGTGGCGCGCGCCACCAGGCACGGCTTGCCGTGCGCCAGGCTCTCCGTTACCGGCAGGCCCCAGCCCTCGTAGAGCGAGGGGAAGACTGTGAACAGCGAGCCCTCGTACAGCGCCGCCAGTTCGGCGTCGGTGGGCGAATCGACGTGGCGGATCAGCCCGTCCAGCCAGTCGGCGTTGTCGAGTTGCTGGACCAAATCGCCGCTCATCCAGCCCACGCGCCCGGCGAACACCAGGGTCGGGATGCGCTCGCGCGGCAGGTCCGCCAGCAGCTCGCGCCACACCCGGAACAGCAGCGCGTGGTTCTTGCGCGGCTCGATGGTGGAGACGAACAGGACGTAGCTGCCCGACTCCGGCAGGTCCGCGCGCTGCGTGCCTGACGCCGGCGGGCCGGAGAACCCGGTGCCGATCGGCAGCACCTCCACAGGTGCCGCAAGCGCGAACCCCTCCGTCGCCGCGAATGCCTCGGCATCGCGCGCGCTCGACCGCGAGATCGCGAAAACCAGGTCGGCGAGTGGCAGGCAGTCGCTCATCCAGCTGCGGAACGTGCGGACCAGGCTCGCGTGGCACCATTCCGGCCGCATCACGGGAATCAGGTCATAGACCAGCACGCCCACGCGCGCTCCCCGCGCCTGTGCCGCCGCGAGACGTTGCTCGTAGAACGGATACCAGGGTGACCCGAGGACGAGGAACAGGTCGCCGGGCGCGATCTCGCCGAGCACGTCCGCCCCCGGCGCGCTCGGCGCCGCACCGCTCGTCATGCGCTGGCGCAGCCGCCGCGCTCCCAGCCGTATCGCCGCCAGCGCCGCCTCGCCGAAGCCCAGCGCCGCGTCGCGTTGCGCCCGCAGCCCGCGCATCAGCGGAATCTGCACGGCGGAGGGAAAGCGGAACGCCAGGCGCCTCAGACGACCGCGCAGCCCGGCATCGGCGGCGGTCGGCGCCGTCGCCTGCCGCCTGCCAGCCGCCACCGCCGGGCGGTCCATGCGCGCGAACGTGGCGCGCACGTCGTCCCACGCGATTTCGGTGAGGCTGGGCGGGGCGAGGTGGCGAAGGAAACGCACGTCCTCGTCCGCGATCGCCACGAGTTCCTGGTAAATCTCGAAGGCCAGGCGCTGGATGCCGGAAACCCGCTGGCCGGCCTGTGCGTACGTGAACAGATCCTCGACGTCGATCCAGATACGCCCGTCGCTCACGCCCGCCGCACCGTGTAGCGGCTCTCCAGCGCCGCGACGATCTCCGCCGCATGCGTCGCATCCCGCGCCTCGAACATCACCTCGAGCTGGGCCGCCTGCACCGAGGGCGCGGCGAAGAGCCGGTGATGCGAGACGTCGATGATGTTGCCCCCGGCGTTGCCGATTGTGCCGGCGATGTCCGCGAGCACGCCGGGGCGGTCGGGGATTTCCAGGATCAGCCGTGTCAGCCGCCCGTCGCGCAGCAGATTGCGCAGCATCACGTTGGCGTGGATACGGCTGTCGATGTTGCCGCCGCAGACCGGCACGCCCACCTTTCGTCCGGCGAACCGTTCCGGGAACGCAAGAAGCGCCGCGACGCCGGCGGCCCCGGCTCCCTCGGCGACCTGCTTGGCTTCCTCCGCGAGCAGCGCGATCGCCGCTTCCACCGCGCGTTCCGGCACCACCAGCACGTCGGCGACATGCGCGCGGATCGCCGCGAACGGCTTCTCGCCGATGTCGCGCACCGCGATGCCCTCGGCGATCGTCGCCCCGCCCACCGAGACCGGCTGGCCCGCGAGGCGTTGCGCCAATGCCGCGTAGGCCGCGACCTCCACGCCCACCACCTCGATCCCCGGCTTGAGCGCGGCGGCCGCGACGGCGCAGCCGGCGATCAGCCCGCCGCCCCCCACCGGGACTGCCAGCATGTCCAGGGCCGGGAAATCCGCGAGGAGTTCCAGCGCCAGCGTGCCCTGGCCCGCCATCACCCCTTCGTCGTCGTAGGGGTGGATGAAGACCAGGCCTTCCTCCGTCGCGAGCCTGTGCGCGTGCTCGGCAGCTTCCGCCAGCATTTCGCCGTGCAGGACCACGCGCGCGCCCCAGCCCTGGGTCCGCACCACCTTGGTCGAGGGCGTGTGCCTCGGCATCACGATCGTGGCCTTGATGCCAAGCAGGCTCGCATGCCGCGCCACCGCCTGTGCGTGGTTGCCCGCGGACATGGCGATCACGCCGCGAGCGCGCTCCGCGTCCGAAAGCAGCGACAGCCGGTTGGCCGCACCGCGCTCCTTGAACGCGCCGGTCGCCTGCAGGTTCTCGAGCTTGAGCACCACCTCGGCACCCACGTGCCGAGAGATCGCGGCGCTCGGCACGGCGGGCGTGCGCAGCACGCGGCCCTCGATGCGCGCGGCCGCCGCGCGCACATCCGCGAGCGTGATCATCGCTCGCTCAGCGGTAATCGACCGCGAGGATCTCGTAGCTGCGGTCACCACCCGGCGCGGGAACGGAGACCGTGTCGCCCACCTTCTTGCCGATCAGTGCCTTGGCCAGCGGCGAGGAGATGGAGATCCGCTTCTCCCTGATATCCGCCTCGTGCACGCCAACGATCTGGTAGAGCGATTCCTGCTCCGTCTCCTCGTCCACCAGGCGCACGTGCGCCCCGAACTTCACATGCGCTCCGGAGAGCGATGCGGGGTCGATCACCTCGGCCGCCGAAACGATCTCCTCGAGCTCGGCGATGCGCCCCTCGATGAAGCTCTGCCGTTCGCGCGCCGCGTGGTACTCGGCGTTCTCCGAAAGGTCGCCATGGCTGCGTGCCTCGGCGATGGCGCGGATAATCGCCGGCCGCTCACTGCTTTTCAGCATGCGCAGCTCATCTTCCAGGCGCTGCAGTCCCGGCGCGGTCATGGGAAATTTCTGCACGTCGAACCTCGGCAACTCGCAGTTGGTGGCAGGCGTCTCGTCGGTTTTTCAGTAATTCCGCCAGACCCTTGCGGCCCCTGGGATTTCGCCCCGGAGCCGCCGGCCGGTCAGAATGACCGCCGAAAATAGGCCTGCAACGGCGCGACTTCAAGGGAGCCGGAGCGAAGGGCGGCGATCGCGTGCGCTGCGGCCCTCGCCCCCGCCATCGTCGTGTAGTGCGGCACGCCATGGGTCAGGGCACTGCGGCGGATATCGAAACTGTCCTCCACGGACTGCGGACCGGAGGCGGTGTTGACCACAAGCTGCACCTCGCCCGAGCGGATCGCGTCCACGCAATGCGGCCGGCCTTCCAGCACCTTGTTCACCACCTCCGCCTCGATGCCGGCCTCGCGCAGCTTCTGCGCCGTGCCGCGCGTGGCCACGATGGCGAATCCCAGCTCCGCCAGCCGCCGCGCAACCCCCACCGCCGCCGCCTTGTCGGAGTCGCGCACCGAGATGAAGGCGCGCCCGCTCTCCGGCAGCCGCACGCCCGCGCCCATCTGGCTCTTGAGGAAGGCGCGCGGGAAGCTGGTATCGAGCCCCATCACCTCGCCCGTCGATTTCATTTCGGGGCCGAGGATCACGTCCACGTTGGGGAAGCGCGCGAAGGGGAACACGGCCTCCTTCACAGCGACGTGCGGCACCAGCGCCGTGTCGTCGAGCGTGAACTCGGACAGCTTCGCCCCGGCCATCACGCGCGCGCCGATCTTGGCCACCGGCAGCCCGGTCGCCTTGGCGACGAAGGGCACGGTGCGCGAGGCGCGCGGATTGACCTCGAGCACGAACACCTCGTCGCCCTTGATCGCGTACTGGACGTTCATCAGGCCGACGATGCCGAGCGCCCTGGCCATCGCCACCGTCTCGGCCTTGAGCTCCGCGACCATCGCGGGCGACAGCGTGTAGGGCGGTAGCGCGCAGGCAGAATCGCCGGAATGGATGCCGGCCTCCTCGATGTGCTCCATCACGCCCGCGACGTGCACGTCCTCTCCATCGGCGATGCAGTCGACGTCCACCTCGATCGCGTCATTGAGGTAACGATCGATCAGCACCGGATTGTCGCCCGAGACGCGCACCGCCTCGCGCATGTAGCGCGCGAGCGCCGTGCGGTCGTGCACGATCTCCATCGCCCGTCCGCCGAGCACGTAGGAGGGGCGGATCACCACGGGATAGCCGATGCGCTCGGCCACCGCCTCAGCCTCCTCCGTGCTCCGCGCGGTGCCGTTCTCGGGCTGGCGCAGGCCGAGCGACTGCAGCAGCTTCTGGAACCGCTCGCGATCCTCCGCGACGTCGATCGCATCGGCCGACGTGCCCAGGATCGGGATGCCGGCCCTGGACAGCGCCTGGGAGAGCTTCAGCGGCGTCTGGCCTCCATACTGCACGATGCATCCGAGCAACCGTCCCTGCTGCTGCTCGGTCGCGATCAGCGCGGTCACGTCCTCGGCCGTCAGCGGCTCGAAATAGAGGCGGTCGGAGGTGTCGTAGTCCGTCGAGACCGTCTCTGGATTGCAATTGACCATGATGGTCTCGAAACCGGCCTCGCGCAGCGCATAGGCGGCGTGCACGCAGCAATAGTCGAACTCGATCCCCTGGCCGATGCGGTTCGGCCCGCCGCCCA
>JAJYFW010000080.1 GCA_021785335.1 Pseudomonadota bacterium | reverse complement strand
GCGCACCGCGCCGGCGCAGGATGCGGAATTCGTGCTTTCCACCTGCGACAATGTGGAGGCGACGGGGTTCGTCGAGCACCTCAAGCTGCCGCACTACGTCGATTTCCAGTCGGAGCTGGAAACCATACGGCGCCTGCGCGGGACCGCGGCGGAGCACGCGGCAAACCTGCCGGAGGCAGCCGGATGAAGGGCTATAATTTCGCATATCTTGACGAGCAGACGAAGCGCATGCTGCGCCGCGCGCTGCTGAAGGCGGTCGCGATCCCCGGCCACCAGATTCCGTTCGGCGCGCGCGAGATGCCGCTGCCCTATGGCTGGGGGACCGGCGGCATCCAGGTAACGGCAGCCGTAATCGGGCGCGGCGACACGCTCAAGGTTATCGATCAGGGGGCGGACGATACCACCAACGCGGTTTCCATCCGCCGGTTCTTCGCGAGGACGGCGGGCATTCGCACGACCACGCGCACGGCCGACGCGACGGTGATCCAGACGCGGCATCGCATCCCCGAAACGGCGCTCATGGACGCGCAGATCATCGTCTACCAGGTGCCGCAGCCGGAGCCGCTGTACAAGCTCGAGCCTTCGCGCACCGAGACGCGGCGCATGCACGCGCTCGCGGATTACGGGGCGATGCATGTGAAGCTCTACGAGCAGGTCGCCCGCTATGGGCAGATCGCCATCAGCTACGACTATCCGGTGATGGTGAACGGACGGCATCTGATGGCGCCCTCGCCCATCCCCGCCTTCGACAACCCGAAGATGCACCGCATGAAGGCATTGCAGTTGTTCGGCGCGGGACGGGAGAAGCGCATCTATGCCGTGCCGCCCTATACGGATGTGGTGAGCCTCGACTTCGAGGATTATCCGTTCCGCGCCGGGCGCGCGCCGCACGCCTGTGCGCTGTGCGGCGATACCGCGAGCTATCTCGACGAGGTGGTGACCGACGACCGCGGCGGGCGGATGTTCGTCTGCTCCGACACCGACCATTGCGCGACGCGGCGGGAGCAGGCCGCATGACCGAGGCGCTGCTCTCGGCGCGCGGGCTTGCGCTTCGTTTCGGTCCCATCGCGGCGCTGGACGGTGTCGATGCCGATCTGTGGCCGGGCGAGGTGCTGGCCGTGGTGGGCGAATCCGGGTCCGGCAAGACCACGCTGCTCAACGTGCTCGCGGGACGGCTGCGGCCGGACGCCGGCCATGTGTGGTATCGCGACCCGGATGGGCATGCGGCGGACGTGCACGCGATGCCGCTGCCGGTGCTGCGGCGGCTGCACCGCTCGGACTGGGGTTTCGTGCAGCAGGATCCGCGGGCGGCGCTGCGTATGGATGTCTCGGCCGGGGGCAATGTCGGCGAGCGGCTGATGGCGGCAGGAGCGAGACACTTCGGGCACATCCGCGAGGAGGCGGCGCGCTGGCTGGGGGAAGTCGAGATCGACATCGCGCGCATGGACGACCGGCCGAGCACTTTTTCGGGTGGGATGCTGCAACGCCTGCAGATTGCACGCACGCTGGTGACGCATCCTCGCGTCGTGTTCATGGACGAACCGACGGGCGGGCTCGATGTCTCGGTACAGGCGCGGCTGCTCGATCTCATCCGCACGCTGGTACGGCGGCTCGACATCGCGGTGGTGCTGGTGACGCACGACCTCGCGGTGGCCAGGCTGCTCGCGGGGCGGATCATGGTGATGCAGCGCGGGCGGGTGGTGGAGGACGGGCTAGCCGACCAGGTGCTGGACGATCCGCGCCATCCGTATACGCAGTTGCTCGTCAGTTCGGTGCTGGGGGCATGACGCTGGCGGTCTCGGTGCGCGGGCTTGGCAAGGGGTTCACGCTGCACCTGCAGGGCGGCGTGCGACTCGACGTGCTGCGCGGCGTCTCGTTCGACGTGCATGCCGGCGAATGTGTCGCCATCACCGGGCCGTCGGGCGCTGGCAAGACGTCGCTGCTGCGCTCGCTCTACGGCACCTACCGCGCCGACGCGGGGGCGATCCTGGTGCGCCACGAAGGAGCTTTGGTCGATCTCGCAACCGCCGATCCGCGCACCATCCTGGAAATCCGCGCGCGCACGCTCGGCTATGTCAGTCAGTTCCTGCGCGTGGTGCCGCGCGTGCCCGCACTCTCGATCGTGGCGGAGGCGGCCGGCGCGGACGACGGGGCCGAAGCGCGCGCCCGCGAGTTGCTGCTGCGGCTGGCGATCCCGCAATCGCTGCACGGGCTCGCGCCGGCAACGTTCTCCGGCGGCGAGCAGCAGCGCGTGAACCTCGCGCGCGGCTTCGCGGGCGCGCATCCGATCCTGCTGATCGACGAGCCGACATCCGCGCTCGATGCCGCGAACCGCGCGACCGTGGTGGCGATGATCCAGGAGGCCAAGGCCGCGGGGCGCGCGATCGTGGGCATCTTCCATGACGAAACGGTGCGTGACGCGGTGGCCGATCGCGTGCATGAGGTGCGCCCCCTACGCGAGGCCGCATGAACGAGACGATCCTGACCAACGCCACCATCGTCACGCGCGACGAGGCGTTCCCCGGTACGCTGGTACTGCGCGGCGAGACGATCGCCGAAGTCGCGCGCGGAAGGAGCGCGGCAGTGGGCGCGTTTGACCTGGGAGGCGATCTGCTGATTCCCGGCGTGGTCGATGTGCACACCGACAATCTGGAGCGCCAGGTGCAGCCGCGCGTGCATGCGCGCTGGCCGTCGCGCTCGGCAATGCTGGCGCACGACGCGCAATGCGCCGCGGCGGGCGTCACCACGGTGCTGGACGCGCTGTGCGTGGGCATCGTGGGTTTCGAGCACGAGCGCACGCAGACGTTTCGCGAGGCGGTAACCGATCTTGACGCGCTGGGGCAGACGGGCGTGCTGCGCAGCGACCATTTCCTGCATCTGCGCTGCGAGTTGCCGGCACCGGATATGCGCGACCTGTTCGAGCCGGTCTGCCGCCACCCTGCCGTGCGGCTGCTCAGCGTGATGGATCACACGCCTGGCGTAGGGCAGTACGCTGATCTCGACCGTTACCGCGCGCTGCGGCTGAAGGAGGGGTATTCGGCCGAGCAGATCGAGCGCTCGCTCGCCAACCGTATGGCAGACCGCGAGAGAGTGCGCGGGCCGAACCGGGATTTCGTGCTCGGTGTGGTGAGCGAGACCGGGGTGGCGATCGCGAGCCATGACGACCGCACCGAGGAGGAAGTGGCGGAAAACGCAGCGCTCGGTATCCGCATCAGCGAGTTTCCGGTGACCCTGGAGGCCGCAAAGGCGGCGCACGCGCACGGCATGGCCGTGATCGCGGGGGCACCGAACATCGTGCGCGGAGGCAGCCACTCCGGAAACGTAGCGGTCGCGGACCTGGTGGCGACCGACGCCGTCGATGCGTTCGCCTCGGACTATGTGCCGGCGAGCCTGGTGGAGGCGGCGTTCATCGCGGCGGCGACGATCGGCCTGCCGCGCGCGATCGCCATGGTGACCGCGACGCCGGCGACGATGGCGGGGCTGGCCGACCGTGGCGCGCTGGCAGCGGGGCTGCGCGGCGATCTGGTGCGGGTGCGCCTGCATGAGGGCTTGCCGGTGGTGCGCGAGGCCTGGCGCGCGGGCGTGCGCGTCGCGTGAAGCCGTATCGCGTCGCGATTTACTTTGCGCCTTCGCCGGATGCCCCACTGGCGGCGGCAGCTTCGTCCTGGTTCGCCGCGCCTGAGCGGCAGGCGATCACCGTGGACGCCCGGCGATACGGGTTCCATGCAACGCTGAAGCCACCGTTCCGGCTTCGTGACGGCTTTACCTGGGACGACGTGATGGCGGCGACGCGCGACCTGGCTCGGGGTGTGCCCCCCTTCCCGCTCCCGCGCCTCGCGGTCGCCGATCTTCACGGTTTCCTGGCGTTGCGCGAGACGGCATCATCCGGAGCGCTGCAGGCACTTGCCGATGCCGCCGTGGCGGAACTCGATTTTCTGCGCGCGCCACCGGACGGGGCGGAGATCGCGCGGCGACGCCCGGAGCGACTCGGTGCGGCGGAGCGGCGGATGCTGGAACGCTGGGGGTATCCCTACTGCTTCGCCACGTGGTTCTTTCACATGACGCTGTCGCATCGGCTCGACGCGGCGGGGCATGCGCGCTGGCGCCCCGAAGCGGAAGCGCATTTCGCCGCCGCCCTCGCCCTGCCGCTGATGGTGGACACGATCGCGATCTTTGCTGAAGCCGAGGCGGGCGCCGCGTTTGCCGAGGTGGCGCGAATTCCGCTCGGCGGCTGAGCGCGGCTTCAACCGGGCCATTTCATTTCCGGCGCGTTTTCGGGCACGATCAGGGGGCACCGGTACAGGCCATGAGTTGCTCGACGCCGAGACCGTGGGCGCCGCCCGAATGGACGTGGGTCAACGCGCGCCGGCGATGGCCCGGAGCGCCGCGAGCACCGCGGCGACGCCCTCCTCCACCGTGGAGTCGTTGACGATACGCACCGAGGTGATCCCCGGCGGCAACGCAACATGGCGCGCGAGGCGGGAAGCCTGGTCCGCCGGCCCTTCCCGCCCGCGCACCGCGAGACGGGCGGCGAGCACCGCGGGCGAGGCCGTGATCTCCAGCACCCGCACCGCGAACCGGGCGGCGGCCTCGGCGATGACAGTGCGGCTCACGTTGGCGACGACAACGCGCCCGCCCGCAAGTTCGGCCATCACGGACCCGGGGATGCCGTAGCCGTGGCCGTGCGCCTCCCAGGCAAGGGCATAGCCGGCGCGGCTGGTGGCAAATTGCTGGCTCGTCACCGGGATGTGGTCCTCGCCGCCTGCCTCCGCCGGGCGCGTAATCTCGCGGACGGCGAAGGCGAAACGTAGGTCGCCGGCAAGCGCGAGGCGCGCGCCGGCCAGCAGCGTGTCCTTTCCCGCCGCCGAGGGGCCGACGACCAGCACCAGAATCCCTGCCCTGTCCATGGCCCCTCTTGGCGCCTCGGCAGGCCAGCGCCAAGGCGGATCAATCGCCGGGATGTCGGGGCGGCTTTCCGGAACCGGGCGTTGGCCCTAGCTTGCGGCGAAATGTCGGAGAAAGAGATGTTCACCACCCGCCCCGAGATCGCCGCAACGTTCGGCGCCGTCGCCACCACCCACTGGATAGCAAGCCAGACTGGCATGGCGGTGCTGGAGCGTGGCGGCAACGCCGCGGACGCCGCGGTGGCCGCGGCCTTCGTGCTGCATGTCGCGGAGCCGCACCTGAACGGGCCGGGCGGCGACGCGCCGATCATCCTGCACGACGCGAAGGCGGGCACGCAGCACGTGATCTGCGGCCAGGGCGTGGCGCCGGACGCGGCAACGCCGGAGCATTTCGCCTCGCTCGGGCTCGACCTGGTGCCGGGCACCGGGTTGCTGCCGGCCGTCGTGCCGGGCGCGTTCGACGCCTGGATGGTGCTGCTGCGTGACTGGGGCACGATGGAAGTGGCGGACGTGCTCTCCTACGCCATCTATTACGCGCGGCGTGGCATCCATATCGTCGCGCGCATCCCGGCGGCGATCGAATCGGTGCGGCCGCTGTTCGAGCAGTACTGGCCGACCTCGGCCGCCGTCTTCCTGCCGCGTGGCGAGGTGCCTGCGGTGGGCAGCCTGTTTGCCCGCCCGGCGCTGGCCGACTGCTGGGAGAGGTTGTTGAAGGAATGCAACGGCCCCACCCGCGAGGCGCGCATCGACGCCGCGCGGCGCTGCTTCTACCAGGGCTTCGTCGCCGAGGAAGCGGGGAAATTCTATGCCGCGAACGAGCTGCTGGACTGCTCCGGGCGGCGCCATCGCGGCCTGCTCACCGCCGACGACATGGCGCGCTGGCAGGCGACCGTGGAAGACCCGGTCTCGTTCGACTACGCCGGCCACACCCTGCTGAAATGTGGCGCGTGGAGCCAGGGACCGGTGTTCCTGCAGCTTCTCGCGCTGCTGCGCGGCATCGACATCGCCTCGATGGACCCGCTCGGCGCCGATTTCGTCCATACCGTGGTCGAGGGAATGAAGCTCGCCTTCGCCGACCGCGAGGCGTTCTACGGCGACCCCGATTTCGTGAAGGTGCCGCTCGGGACCCTTCTCTCGGAGGAATACAACGCCGCGCGCCGCAAGCTGATCGGCGAGACCGCGAGCCACGCGCTGCGGCCGGGCAGCATCGAGGGGTTCTCGAACGATCTTTCGCATCTCGCGCGCATCAAGACGCCGGAGATCATGGCGGCGGGGGCCGGCGAGCCGACCGTGGCTCGGCTCGGCTCGGTCGGTGGCGACACCTGCCACATCGACGTGATCGACCGCGACGGCAACATGGTGAGCGCGACGCCTTCCGGCGGCTGGCTGCATTCCTCGCCGGTGGTACCGGAGCTCGGCTTCCCGCTGTCGACGCGCGGGCAGATCTTCTGGGCGACCCCAGGCCTGCCGAACTCGATCGCGCCCAGGAAGCGCCCGCGCACCACGCTCTCGCCCAGCATGGCGCTGCGCGACGGAAAGGCATGGATGAGCTTCGGCACGCCGGGCGGTGACCAGCAGGACCAGTGGCAGCCGGTCTTCTACCTGCGCATGCTGCACCACCGCATGAACATCCAGGAATCGATCGATGCGCCTTCGTTCCATACCGAGCACTGGAACAACAGCTTCTGGCCACGGCTGGCGAAGCCCGGGCGCGTGGTGATCGAGGGACGCTACCCGCCGGAGGTGCTCGCCGCACTCAAGGCGCGCGGCCACGACGCGGAGATGGGCGCGGAGTGGAGCGAGGGACGCCTTTGCGCCGCGCGGCTCGAGGACGACGGGCAGATCTTCGCGGGCGCCAACCCGCGCGGCATGCAGGGCTACGCGGTGGGTCGGTGACGCAGGCGCTGCGGGCGGCGCTCGACACCGCCCCGGTTCCGGCGATCGCAGGGTTCCTCGCGCGGCGGGAGGGCATGTTCTGGCAAGGCGCGGCGGGCGCGGCAACGACGCAGAGCCGCGCCTTCCTCGCCTCGATGTCCAAGGCTGTGACGTCGGTGGCGGCGCTGGTGCTCGTCGAGCAGGGCCGGCTCTCGCTCGACGCGCACGTCGGGCGGTGGGTGGAGGAACTCGCAGCGCCGCTGGTGCTGGAGGGGTTCGACGCGGCGGGCGAGCCGGTGCTTCGCCCGGCGCGCGTCCCGGTCACGCTCAGGCACCTGCTCACGCACACCGCGGGGTTCGGCTATCCGTTCTTCAACGAGCGTGTGCTGCGTTGGTCGCAGCTGCGTCCGCCGCGCCGGCCGGTCGCGTTGTTCGATGCCGGAACGCAATGGGAATACGGCATCAACACGGATTGGGTCGCGAAGGCGGTGGCCGCCGCCTCGGGCGGGACGGTCGAGGATTCCGTGCGCGAGACCG
>JAJYFW010000079.1 GCA_021785335.1 Pseudomonadota bacterium | reverse complement strand
GACGACCGGGCGGTCGAGCGGCTGGTCGCCATCGTTGTCCGCGATGCGGGCGTCGTCGAGGTTGACGGCGACGCGCTCCACCGAGAGCTCCGTGCGGCCGCCGGCGAGGCCGAGCGCGAGCACCACGTCCGGCGCCGCGGCGGCGATTGCGGCGTCCAGCGCGGCGTCGAGGCGCGCGAAGGCGACCGGCAGGATGGCGGTGGCGAGCGTGAGGTCCGGCGGTGGTGCTGCGGCGATGGCGGCGACGAGGTCGGCCGAGGGGTTGCGGGTGTCACCCGCGAAGGGTTCGAAGCCGGTGAGGAGCAGGCGCATGCGGCAAGGTTAGCGCGATGTTTGCCGCCGTGGAACCGCAGCGATGCAGCCGCCGGGGCGGAGGGACGGGGAGAGGAACGGGTTGGCAACGAGATGGTCCGGCAACGGCATGACCGGCGTGGCGGAAAGCACAGCCGGGGCCGCGAGTCGCCAGGACTCCATGATGATGTTGGGACAGGCTCGCGGACTCCCGGATTTTGTGTCTCTCGGGCCGGAGCGGCGGGAACGTTAAGGAGGCGAACTGAAAGTGATCTGATGTTGACCGGCACAAAACTTCACTTGTTGCATTTTTTCGCTGCTTGTCGCCTCGGATTGGCCGCGTGTCGCGGCACGATCCCGAGCGGACGGGCGATCGTGGCTTCGCGCAGGCAAGGACTCCAACGTCTTGAGCCAGCACGGCGGCCCGGCCCCAGATCTTGCGCTTTCTCAAAAGTGAGGCGCTAAGGCTGATTTAACAAATGTGACGCAGGCTGCGGGGCATCTGCAAAGAAGATGCTTGCAGGCCGCCAGAGCCGGCGGCGCGCTTCATAAAAGTCTCCTTGATCCGCTCCAGTGTTCATTCGATGATCATGAACGAAGCGAAAGGGTGCAAGAGCGTAACGAGGGCACTTCGCGCTTCGGACGACACCCAATCGGTTCCGGTCGCATGGTGCGGCAGGGGCCATAACCCGGAGAGGACACTGGACATGCTTACGACCCTGACTGCTGTTTATGCGCCCCGCCTGTTCGCGCTGATGAAGGACCGCAAGGGGATCAGCGCGGTGGAATACGCGGTGCTCGCCGTTGGTATCGTTGCCGTGGTCGCCGGCGCCGCCGCGACGCTCGGTGGCAAGGTCGGGACCGTGTTCGGCAACGTGAGCGCGAGCCTGTAACCGACCCGAGGAGAAGAACATCGCCGGCGCGTGACACCCCGCGCCGGCGTTGATCCTCCGGCTCCCGCGTCAGGCGGGGAGGGCGGCTGAGTCCTTTTCCGCGTATCGCGGGGCCGGGACGCGTTCGATGCGCGGGCATATCGATCGCGCCGCGGTCACCGGCGGGTTCTGGCTCGAGGGCTGCTTTTTCGATCAGGCCTTTTGCGCTGGGTTCCGCGATGCGGGGACCCGGCCAGACGCGCGCCATTTATGCCCGTTGCGATGGGCATCCCAGCTCCCCCAGCCTGGAAGCTCCCGACCTGGAACAACGTCACGACGCGGGCCGGTCCTGGTGGTCCGCCGGGGTTCCGCTCGCGCGTCTCTGTCCCCGTGGCTGCTTCCATGGTCCGTCCGCGAGGCCGGCGAAGTGGTGCGGCGGGGGACGCCGATCGCCGTGGCGCTGCTGGTGGGCTCCGCGCTGACGGGCTGCCCGGGGTCGCCTGGCAGCTGGCCGTGCGGGCGGGCGCCCGGAGTTGCGATCGCCGGCTGGCGCGGCGGGGAGGTGGCGCCGGTGTGGCGAGCGCAAGGGAGATGGAAGTCCATAACGAAGCGTCAACAGATCGGCGTGAGGGGCGCGGCTGGCCGCAGAGTGAAACGGAGTTGCAACGAGATGGTTCGGCAACGGCGTCACAGGGGCGCACCGGAGGTTCCGCGAGGCAGCGAGTCGCCTGGACTCCCGAATCGTGCGCTGACGGTCCGATGGACTCCCACATCTTGCGTCCAGGGCGCCTCAGATCGCCAATACGTTAAGAAAGCGAACCGAAAGTGACCTGATGTTAACCGGCACAAAACTTCACCTGTTGCATTTTTGCACTTCGTCTCGGTGCGGCTGGATGGCGTTTCGGTGAATGGACCGGCGGCGCAGGCCGACGGTGGGGTGGTGCGGGGTGCGGACTCCCATTCTCTGCGCCGAGTCGCGTTGGGACTCCCAAATCTTGTGTGTTCTCAAAAACTGAGTCGGCAACGCAAAGTTAACCAGTGTCGCGCAGGCTGCGAAACACGGGCGATGGAACGGGTTCCGGCTGTCTCGTCGAGCGACGGGTCCCGTGAAAATCTCCTTGACTTTCCTCAACGTTCCGATTCATGACTGTCAACGAAGCGAAAGGGTGCAAGAGCGTAACGGTTGCATTTTTCGCTTCGGACGACACCCAATCGGTTCCGGTCGCATGGTGCGGCAGGGACCATAACCCGGAGAGGACACTGGACATGCTTACGACCCTGACTGCTGTTTATGCGCCCCGCTTGTTCGCGCTGATGAAGGACCGCAAGGGCATCAGCGCGGTGGAATACGCGGTGCTCGCCGTTGGTATCGTTGCCGTGGTCGCCGGCGCCGCCGCGACGCTCGGTGGCAAGGTCGGGACCGTCTTCGGTCAGGTGAGCGCGGGCCTGTAATCGGCACAAGGAGGAGAACACGGCCGGCGCGTGACACCCCGCGCGCCGGCTTGATCTCTCCCCATCCCGGCGTCATGCCGGCAGTTGGCTGGTTCCGATCCGAGCACCCACCGGGTCGAAGCGCAGCCAGCGAGCCAGGTTCGTGATCGCTGGGCGCTTGCGGCCGCTGCGGTAGCCTGCATCCGATCCGGAGCACTGATCCTGCCAGGCGCGTTCGATGCGCCGGCAAATCGATCGGACCGCGGTAGCCGACGCGGACCTGGTTCAGACGGCCAGCCTGTGACTTTCCCTTTCGCGCTTGGTTCCACCACCCGGGGACCCTGCCATGTCGACTCTTCTCGCGCCCATTGCGATGGGCATTCTCTTTGTCGCCGCCTGGAACGACGTCGCCACGCGGACCATTCCCGATGGTCTGTCGCTGGCGCTGATCGCCGCGGCGGTCGTGCTGCGCCCGTTCGCTGACGGGCTTGTCCCGCTCGCCTGGTCGCTGGCCGGCGCGTTCGGGCTGTTCGTGGCCCTGGCCTTCCTGCACGCGTTCGGCGTGATGGGCGGCGGCGACGTCAAGCTCGCCTGCGCCACCGCCTGCGTGTTGCCGGTTTCGTCGCTGGGCGCGTTCCTGACCGCGACCGCGATCGCCGGCGGCGCGGTGGCGGCAGTCCATATACTGATGCGGCTGCTGCCGCGGCCGCTGCCAGCGGCACATGGCGCGCCGGTCCTGCTTCGCGTGGTCGCCGCCGAGCGCTGGCGCGTCGCGCGGCGCGGCTCGCTCCCGTACGGCGTGGCCATCGCCGCGGGCGGCTGGATCGCGCTGCTGGCGCTGCTGGCGCCGGCATCGGCGTCGTCCATGCATGCTGCGGCGCCGCATCCCGCCGCCGCTCACGCCATCATGGGGAGCTGAGCCATGTCGCTGCGACTGGTCGTCGTCGGCCTCATCCTGACCACCATGATGGCGCTGGGCATGATCGCCTGGCGGCTGTCCGCCCCGCCGGTGCAGATGGTGGCGGCGCAGCAGAAGGGGCCGGTGAAGCCGCTGATGGAGAAATACCTGGTGGCGGCGCATGTGCTGCCCGCGGGCACGCTGGCGCGCGCGACCGACATCGCGGTGCGCAGCGCGCCGGTCGGGCGCGTGCCGGCGGGCGCGATCGTGGACACGCAGTTCGCGCGCGCCTCGGTGGAGGGTGCGCTGATCCGCACCTACACCAACGCCGGTGCGCCGATCCTGAAATCCAACGTGTTGCGCCCGCGCGACCGCGGCTTCCTCGCCGCGGTGCTGCCGCCGGGCAAGGTGGCGGTTTCGGTCCCGGTCGATCAGGTTTCCGGGGTCGCGGGGCTGATCTGGCCCGGCGACCACGTGGACGTGATGCTGACGCAGAACCTGCGCACGACCACGGGCAAGGGCGCCAACGCGCACCCGGGGCACCAGGTGCTGACGGAGACGATCCTGTACAACACGCGCGTCATCGCGGTGGACCAGGCGATCGTGCAGGGCGCCTCGCCGACCGCGCACGTGACCGGGCACATTGCGCGAACGGTGACGCTCGAGGTCAGCCCGCACAATGCCGAGCGGCTTGATGTCGCGCAGAATCTCGGGCGCCTGTCGCTCGCGATCCGTGCGGTCGACAAGAGCGCGGTGCCGCAGCCACAGGCGCGCGGCACGGTCTACGCCAGCGACGTCTCGCCCAGCCTTGCCGCCACGGCGGCGAGTTCGAGTGGGCCGGGGCACAACGTCGAGGTGATCGAGGGTGCCCAGCGCACGGAGGTGCACTTCCCATGAAGCGCTTCATAGAGATCGCGGTCGCCTTGATGGTGATCCTAGGAGCCGCGGGCGCGCGCGCCCAGAGCAGCGGGGCACAGACCGCGGAGCTGGCACCCACGGTGGTCTCGCCGCCGGCGCACCGGACCATGGCGCAGCCGCAATTCGCCGTTCCGGTCGCGGAAAAGCCGGTGCTGACGAAGCCCGTGCTGCGCGTGGTGGACCCGCAGCCGGCGGCGCCGAGCGCCGTGCAGCCAACGCCGCTGAACTCGACGGTGCGTGAGGTACGCGCGCCCACCGTCGCGCCGATGCATGTGGCCCTCTCGGCGCCCACCAACGTCCCAGCGATGGCGCCGGACCTGAAGGCGATGCCGCTGCCGCCGGCGCCGCCCGTCTCCCTTGCGCCCGTTGGGCTTCCCGCCGATGCAGTGGCTCAGGCCGGGCCGATGACACCGGCCGCGATGGCGCGTGCCGCGATGGTGGCCGCGGCGCCCATGCCGATCGTCGTGTCGCCGCCGGCGCCCGCCGTTGCGCCTCCGACTTATTACGCAGCCGCACCGGTGGCGCTGCCGATGACGCAGCCCCAGACCTCGGGCGTGACGCCGATCACGCTGGAGGCGGGGACGGGCGCGCTGCTGCGCCTGCCGGTCGCCGCCGCCACCATCATGTCCGCGCAGCCAACGATCGCGCGCGTGCAGCCGGCTTCGCCCACCAGCCTCTTCCTGATGGGCGTGGGGCCCGGGCGCACCACGGTGATCGCGGCGAACACCAACGGCATTCCGATCGCGCAGTATGACGTGACGGTGACGCCTGGCATGACCGCGGGCGGCCCTGTCGCGCCGGCGGTGGGTGGTGGCGGCGCCGCGGCGAAGCCCACCACGCTGACACCGGCGCTGGCGGCCTCGACGCAGGCGGCGATCAACCAGACCGTGGTCGGCGCACAGTCGGTGCACGCGCGCGCCATCGGCCACGCGCTGCTGCTGACCGGAACCGTTGCGACGGCGCAGATGGCGCAGTCCGCGATGTCGATCGCGCAGGCCTATATCGGGCCGAGGTTCAAGGTCGACGACCAGATGTCGGTGCTGGGCAGCATCCAGGTGAACGTTCGGGTGCGCATCGCCGAGATCAGCCGCACCATCACGCGCCAGCTCGGCTTCAACTGGCAGAACTTTTCGACGAGCGCTACCTATCGGCATTCCGGATGGATGCTCGGGCTCGCTGGCGGCGCCGTTGCCGCCCTCTCGGATGCGACGCCCTATTCGATCGGGGGGAGCACATACTCGGTCTTCCGGAAATCGCGGTTCGATATCAACGGGGTCATCGACGCGCTGGCGCAGGACAACCTGATCACCGTTCTCGCCGAGCCGAACCTGACGGCGCAGTCGGGCGAGACGGCGAGCTTCCTGGCCGGCGGTGAGTTCCCGATCCCGGTCGCGGCGCAGAGCGGCAACGGCTCGCCGACGGTGACGATCGCGTTCAAGCAGTTCGGCGTCAGCCTCGACCTGGTGCCGACGGTGCTCTCGCCCAACCGGCTCAACCTGCGCATCCGTCCCGAGGTGAGCCAGCTGACCAACCAGGGCGCGGTGAGCGTTCCGTTCGGCAACAGCACGATCACGATCCCGGCGCTGTCGGTGCGGCGCGCCGAGACCACGATTGAGCTCGGCAGCGGACAGAGCTTCGCGATCGCCGGCCTGCTGCAGAAGACGTCGGTGAACGACACCAACGCGCTGCCGGGGCTGGGCGAGCTGCCGGTGCTGGGAGCGCTGTTCAAGTCCAACGCCTTCCAGCGCGGCGAGAGCGAGCTGGTGATCATCGTCACGCCCTATATCGTGCGGCCGGTCTCGGACCCGAAGGCGCTGCGCACGCCGGTGGACCATTTCCAGCCGGCAACGGATCTCGGGCGCATCCTGTTCGGCCGCCAGATGGCGCGCACGCCGGGCGGCGTGCCGGCGCTGGATGCCGGGTTCATTCTGAAGTGAGGGCGCGATGAAGTGGTTGCTTCCCATGGCGATGCTGCTGGCGCTGGGCGCCTGCGCGGCGAACCCGTTCACGCAGGATCAATTCGCCGAGCCCGGCACCTGGGCGCCGACCAACGACAATGCCGCCAACCTGCGCGCGATGGTCGCCGATCCGCATGACCTGATCCGCGGGCGGTCGATGGACGGCGCAATTGGCAGCGAGGCGGCGATGCCGGTGCAGAAACTGCTCGCCGGCAACCGGCCACCCCTGCCCAACACTTCTGCCGACTCCGTCTACGGCTCCGGCGGCGGCGGCGGCAGCAGCGGCGGCAGCGGCGGCGGTGGCAGTGGCGGCGGCAGCGGCACCGGGGGAGGCTAGAGATGGGCGTGGTCAGTCCCGGCGCTGTCGCGGAGGCGCCGCGCAACGCTTCGGAAATGTCGGGGGGCATGGGGCGCAAGATCGTCGCCTTCATGGCCGACGAGGAGAGCGCCAACGTCCTGCGGCAGGGGCTGCAGAGCATCGCCGACGAGCTCGAGGTACGGCGCGGGACGCTCGCCCAGGCGATGAAGTTCTTCGAGAAGGACGCGAGCGCGGAGACCGCGATCGTCGATGTCTCCGGGCTCGAGGATCCGCTTGCCTCGCTCGACGCGCTGGCGCGGGTTTGCCCGCCTGACATCAAGATGCTGGTGGTCGGCGAGAACACCGAGATCGGGTTCTATCGCCAGCTGGTGCAGGACCGCGGCGTGACCGACTACATGCCCAAGCCGATCACGCGCGACGGCGTGCAGCGGCTGCTGCTGCCGCACCTGACGGATGTCGGGGCGGTGCCGGCGGGCGGGCGCGGCGGGCACATCGTGGTGGTGTGCGGCGCGCGCGGCGGCGTGGGGGCGACGACGATCGCGGTGAACACGGCGCTCGAGATCGCGCACGTCACCAAGGCGCACGTGGCACTGCTCGACCTGCATCTGCAGCACGGCACCGCGGCGCTGAAGCTCTCGGCGCGCTCGGGGCCGGGCCTGCGCATCGCGCTCGAGGACCCCGAGCGCGCGGACTCGCTGTTCCTCGAACGCACGGCGATCAACATCGAGGAGCGGCTGCGGCTGATCTCGGCGGAGGAGCCGCTGG
>JAJYFW010000078.1 GCA_021785335.1 Pseudomonadota bacterium | reverse complement strand
GATCGGCACGTTCCCGGGGGGTGTGGCGCGCGGGCCGGCCGTTCACTAGGCTCCGGCCAGGCGATACGGCCGCAGCGACAGGATGACGCAATGAGCGACCTCTGGCTTCTCACCCCCCAGTTCTTCGAACAGCCGGAGCCGGCGCTGGCCGGCGTGGTGCCGGCGGGCAGCGCCACCAACGGGCCGCACCCGATCGCGGACCGTTCGCCGGAAAGCCTCGCGCGGGTGCATCGCCCGCTCGCGGATTTCGCGGAGGCGGCGGTGCGCGGCGGCAACCGTCCCGTCTCCGTCGCCGGCGACTGCTGCGCCTCCATCCCGGTGCTGGCGGGCGTGCGGCGGGCCGGGGTGGAGCCGGTGCTGGTGTGGCTCGACGCGCACGCGGATTTCAACACGCCGGAGACCTCGCCCTCCGGGTTTCTCGGCGGCATGCCGCTGGCGATGATCGTCGGCCGGGGGCCGCGCGGGCTGTGCGATGCCGTCGGCCTGCGCCCGCTGCCGGAGGACCGGGTTTGGCTGATCGACGGGCGCGACCTCGACCCGCTGGAGCGCGTGGCGGTGGACGGCTCCGCGCTGCGCCGGACCGGGATGGCGGGGCTCGCGAGCCTGCGCCTTGAGGCGCCGGTGCACCTGCACCTCGACATCGACGTGATCGACGCCGCGGAGGCGCCGGGCAACAACTACCCGGTTCCCGGCGGGCCGAGCGTCGCGGAGACGGAGGCGGCGTGCAGGGCCTTCGTGCGCGCGAACCGCATCGCCGCGATCTCCGTCAGCGGCTGGGCCGGCGCGCTCGACCACGACGGCCGCACAAGGGCGGCTTGTGCGCGCGTGCTGGCGGCGATGACCGGCTTGGGGTGATGGGCGCGGCGGCGGCGCCTCGCGGGGCAGCCGCGAGCCGAACATGGCGGAAACGGAGGGGCGACGTGACATACTACTTCTCGACGACGCTGAAGCTGCCGTTTGACGAGGCGATCGCCAGGACAACGGACGTCCTCAAGAAGCACGGCTTCGGCGTACTGACTGAAATCGACGTTCAGGCAACGTTGAGGAACAAGCTCGGAGCCGAGCTCCGGCCGTATCGCATTCTCGGCGCCTGCAACCCGCAGATGGCCTGGCGCGCGCTGCAGGCCGAGGACAAGATCGGCACGATGCTGCCGTGCAACGTCGTGGTGCAACAGCGCGAGGACGGCGCCGTCGAGGTGGCGGCCGTGGATCCGATCGCCTCCATGCAAGCCATCGACAACCCGAGCCTCGCGGAAACCGCGAAGCAGGTACAGCAGATGCTGAAGGCAGTGGTCGAGGAGCTTGGAGCGTCCTAGGGCACCGTCACGGTGAGCCGCGCCTTCTCGCCGTTCGCCGACACGTCCACCACGTAGCTGCCCGGCGGCATGTCCACGTTGTTGCCGTAGTGCCAGTCCTTCTCGCCCTCGGCGATGCCGTACATCACGGCGATCGGCACCGTCATGGCCATCCCGCCGGCCGCGTTGCGCACGGTGATGTGCACGTTCGCCCCGCGCACCGCCTTGCCCGAGGCCTTGTCGTACACGTGCAGTTCCAGGTGCCGCATCGCGCCCATCGGCGCCATCGTGCCCGAACCACCGGCCGGCATCCCGGCCATTCCGCCGGCCATTTTTCCGCTCACCATGATCTCGCCAGTGGTGAGCTTCATCTTCGCGGCCTCGGCCTTGGAGTACATTTTCTCCGGGGTGCCGACATCCAGCTCCAGCCGGTAATCCGCCGTCACGCCGTTCGCCGTCGCCAGGGTCGCGGCCCGTGCCGCGCCAGCGGCGGCCGGCCCCGCCGCCAGCACGCCCAGCGCCATCCATGTCGTCCACGCCCGCCGGACCCCGGATCGCATTGCCGCCTCCCGCCGAATGAACCGAAAGTTCCCTGGTGGCCGGACCATCCAGCTTCCGGGCGGGGAGAGTAGTTAGGCGAACGGCCCTGTTGCAACGCTTATGGCATCCGGACGAGGGGCGCGCGGAGCCGGGTTGCCGCGATCTCCGTCAGCGGCTGGGCCGGCTCGCTCGCGTGCTGGCGGTGATCACCGGCGGGGGGTGACGGAGGGCGGGACACAATGGACAGAATTCGCTTTTCCGCGCGCGAGGGGGGTTTTGTCCATTTTGTCCATTTTGTCCCGGGGGTTTTGGCGCGCGTGGATGGGGTGTGACGTTGGGTGGCCGAGGGCGCGTGGCCGCTTACGACCCAACGCTGCCATTTAGTGGCCGTTCGCATTTTCTCACGAGCTGACACTATAAAGCGCGGTCACCGAGTCGGTGGGACACGCCGATTTTAGCGTTTCAATGAGGTCACCTTGGCATACATTTCTCCTCTCGTAACACAAACTCCCCCGCAGGCCGCCCAACCATGAAGCACGCGATTTTCTTCTCCTGGCAGTCGGACACGCCGACCATCTCGGGGCGCAATCTCGTTGAGCGCGCGCTGGATCGTGCCGTCGGGGCTATCGGGCTGGACACCGAGGTCGAGGAAGCTGTTCGCGAAGGACTTGAAGTTGATCGGGACACCAAGGGTGTGTCCGGGTCGCCGCCGATCGTCGAGACCATCTTCAAGAAGATCGACGCAGCCGCGGTATTCGTCGCGGATCTGACTTTCGCAGGAAGACGCCCCGACGGTGCGCCGGTCCCCAACCCGAACGTGCTCATCGAGTATGGCTGGGCGCTCAGGTCGCTTGGTCATAAGCGCATCGTGTCGGTCATGAACACAGCGTTTGGCAATCCGAGCGATGAAGAGATGCCGTTCGACATGAGGCATCTGCGGCATCCCATTCAATACGAATGTCCTGATGGCGCCGATGAGGAGACGCGCTCAAGAGTTCGCATGGAGCTGACGAAGCAACTCGAGGGCGCGATCAGAAGCGTCATCAACAGCGACGATTTCAAAGCAGCACTGCCTAAGGTCCCCACGCCACCAGCTTTCCCGGCGGTCGAGCCACGAGATGGCCGGGGCCGGTTTAGGGCGCAGGAACAGAGTCTTGGCGTATCAGACGATACGATCCCGGGGGCGCAACCTTATGACATTTATCTCGCACCCGGGCCCGCGCTCTGGCTTCGCGTGATGCCTGACCGTGATTCGGGACGCCGCTGGCCGGGGGCGGTGCTGCGGAGAGCTGCTACGGCGTCGGGCGCATTTTTGATGCCGATCAACGATGCCGCTGGCGGCTACGGCTACGTCCGCGCTGCCGATGGTTTTGGCTTGTACGCTGCAATGGCAGAGCGACCAGATCTCACTTATTCGGTCGTATTCGCCTTCAACACAGGCGAGGTGTGGACAATTGATTCCTATTTGCTCGGCGCGACAGGTGACCGAAAGCCCCGCACGATACTGCTTGACGAACGTGCCTTCGCCAAATCGCTCAACGAATACGCGGGATTTCTGTCACGTCTAGACGTGCAACCGCCTTACCGCTGGATCGCGGGGATGGAAGGCTTAAAGGGCAGGTCGCTCTATATTCCGGCGCCACCGGGGCGCACGGCTCTTCCGTTCCCTCCTGGGAGCTGCGTGGCCGACGATATTGTCGTCGAAGGCCTTCACTCACCGGATGTCGCAGCCCGACACTCACTGAAGCCGTTTTTCGAAGAAATCTATGACAAGTGCGGTCTCGAAAGACCGTCTTGGCTCAACGATTGATCGAGCGGCGCGGGAGGGGGAGTGGGACCGGGTGCCTGACGCCGGACCACTGCGAGAGAACTCCCCCTCTCGCGTTCTTTCGAAAATGTCTCAATCTGTTGGCTGCTGCCCAAGACCAGACCGTCGCAAATCCACCCAGACGCCCCACGGCGCCAGCGCAACCACTGGGCGGACGCGCGCGGCGGCTGCACGCCGCCGCCTCCACGCCAACACCAGCCACCCCCTAAACCCCAAACACCTTCCGCGCATTATCCTCGCGGATCGCCTGCCGCACCTCCGGCGCCAGCATGCCGGTGTTGGCCATCGAGCCCTTCATGTCGTGCACCTGGTGGGGATAGTCGGTGCCGTACATCACGCGGTCCGCGCCGACGACGGAGATGAGGAAGCGCAGCGCGCCGGGGTCGTACGTTATGCAGTCGTACCAGATCCGCTTCAGATACTCCGAAGGCCGGGCCTTGATCCGCCGCCGCGAGGGGATCTCCACCTCGTCGCCCTTGTCGAACCGCCCGACGAGATAGGGCAGCGCCCCGCCGCCGTGGGAGGCGATCAGCTTCAGGTTCGGGTAGAGGTCGAGGAACCCGTCGAAGATGATGCGGGTGAACGCCAGCGTGGTGTCCGCGATGAAGCCGACGGACCAGGAGAGGTCGTACTTCTTCATGTCCATCTGGTCGATCCCCGGCAGGTCCGTCGGGTGCACCAGCACCGGCAGCGCGCGGCGGTCGATCTCCTCCCACACCGGCGCGAACAGCGGGTCCGTGAGGCTGCGCCCGGCGATGTTGGCGAGCACCATCACGCCCACCGCCCCCGCGTCGCAGCTGCGCTTCAGTTCCTCCACCGCCCGCGCCGGGTACTCCCACGGGAGCGAGGTGAACCAGCGGATGCGCGAGGGCCAGCGCTTCTGCGCCGCGGCCATGCTGTCGTTGCTCTCCCGCGCCGCCTCGCAGGACGTGTCCTCCGTGCCCCAGTAGACGTTGGGGCAGGTGAGCGAGACGATCGCCATGTCGATGCCGTTGGCATCCATGTCGCGCATCCGCAACTCGTAGTCGAAATGCCCCCTCTGCGGGATCGCCACCGGCGTGTCGTGGCGGAAGATCTCCACCTGCCCGTCCGGGCGCGTCTGCAGGTTGTAGATGCCGCCGCGCGTCTTCAGCAGCTCCATGAAGGCGCGCGTGAACATGTGGGTGTGGACGTCGATGACCGCCATGACGGGTCTTTCCCTCCGCGTTTCGGGGGAGCGTATCCGCGCGGCGGCGGCGCGCACAGCCCCCCGGACACAATGGACAAAATGGACAAAACCCCCGTCTGGCGCGGCTGGGTGGGATTGTGTCCATTGTGTCCATTGTGTCCCGGCCCCTCGGGGCCTCAGGCAGCGCGGGCGGGCAGCGTGGGGTTGACGAGATAGGTTGTCTTCGGCCGCCCCACGGCGCCGGAGGCCGGCGTCTCGCACAGCCACCCGGCCTCCACCAGCGTCCAGCAGGCGAGGTGGATGTCCTCCGCCGAGGAAAGTCCCGGCAGGCGGATTTCCTTCTGCAACCGCCGCACATGCACCTCCGGCGCGCGGGTGGAGAGGATCCACCGCGCCAGCGTCGCCGCGTCGCGCTCGCGCTTCGGCACCGCGGCGTCGCCGAACACCCGTGCCGCCATCGGCATCGCGTAGTCCGCCACCAGCGCGCAGGCGGCGTTGAACACCGCCTCGCCGATCTCGCGCGGCTCCGGCCCCTCGCCCGCGCACCAGCGCAGCATCGCCAGCACCAGCGAGAGGCGCAGCGCCAGCCCCCGCGCCTTGCCGTAGGCGGAGCGCATCAGCCCGCCCGCCTCCACCTGGCGGCGCTGCATGGCGCGGCCGAAGGATTCCATCGCCGCCACCGCCCCCTCCGCCAGCGGCACGTCGAGCGGCACGGCGTTGCCCGCCACGTCCATGCCGGGTTCGAGGCGGCGCAGCCGGTCCAGTGCCGCGATCGCCCAGGCCACGCCCGGTGCGGCGCGCGAGAGGCGGAACGGCACCATCCGCGGCCAGCACCAGATGAAGCGGGAGAGCAGCCCGTCATCCCCGTCGCGGAACAGCTCCGCGAGCTTTTCCGGCTGGATGCCGCCGGCGACCGCCACGGCCAGGCGCTCGACATGGATCGGCTCCGGGTGCTTCTGCCGCTCCACCCGGTAGGGCCGCCCGCCATAGGCCTCGATCCAGAAGGCGCGGCCGACGTCGTTGTAGGTGTTCATGCCCAGGAGCCAGCCGGCGATCTCGTCGCGCACCACGAGCAGGCCCCCCGGCGCCGCGCCGGCGAGCAGCGTCGCCACCCGCTCCACCGTCACGTCGGAGACGTGGATGCGCGGCTGCTGCGGCTCCGGCGGGTCGCCATCGGGCGGCGGTAGCGGCGGCGCGTGGCCGGACTTGCGCGCGGCGCGGACATCCTGCGCCCAGGCCTCCATCCCGGCCTTGCGCGCCTCCGTCCCGGCCTGCCAGGCGCGCAGCCGCTCGGGGAAGTCGCCGCCCATGCGCCGCTCGATCTCGGGCAGCACGTCGCGCAGCAGCACGTCCGCGCCGGGGCTTTTCGCACTGCCGGAATCGCCGACGCTGGCGAGCCACAGGTGCGGCGGCTCGCGCCAGCCCGGCGTCGCCCGCGCCCAGCGCGCGTGGCCGATGAGGGCGGAGGCGGCGGCGAGCAGGGGCCCGGCCACGTAGTCCGCCGGCGCGGCGGCGGCCTCGGCGGCCTCCGCGAGCCAGGCGGCCCAGCGTTCGCCGAACAGTGCTGCCGGCAGCGCCGGCGGCTCGCGCCTGCCGCCGCGCAGCACCGACATCTCGGGTTCGGCCATCGGGCTTGGGCCTGGGGTTGGGCCTGGGGTTGGGCCGGGGGTTGGGCGATTGCGGGCAAGGGGCACCTCCGTCATCCGTTGCAGAGGTCTCGTAATTTACGCATGCGCGCGCGCGATGAAAGCGAAACGATCCCCACGGAATCGCCGCGCGCCCAGGGCAATTCAGGGGGGCGATTCAGGGTGTTGGCGGGTGTGCCGCGCGCCAGGCCGCGTCGCCCGCGCGCAGCAGCGTCGCGAGCCGGCGGGGCGAGAGTGCCGCCGCGTCCGCGAGCCACGCCCCGGCCTGCATCATGTCCGCCCGGCCCGCGACCTGCGGGAAGCGCCGCGCCGCGCAGCCGAGCACGTGCGCGGCCCAGCCGACGCTCCAGCCGAACACGCCGCGCGCCTTCTCCGCCGCCACCGGGGCGAGCCCGAACGCCGCGCGGTGCGCGCCGGCGAGGTGGGTGAACAGCGCCTCGCGGAACGGGTCGGCGTTGCGGCCGCGCCCGCCGGGGGATGCGGCCTGCTCGCGCCCCTGTTCGGCCAGCGCGTCGGCGAGGCGGGCGATGAGGCCCAGCACGCGCGGCGCCGCCCCGAGCAGGAGGGACTGCGCCAGGCCCTCGGTGGGCAGCGTGGCGCGCTCATCCAGGAAAAGCGCGCGGGCCAGGTGCTCCGCGAGGTCGCGCGGCAGGGTGGCGATCACCGCTCCCGCCTGTTCCAGCGCGCGCAGGCCGGCGAGCTCGATCGCCAGCGGCATCGCGGTGGCGCCGGAAAAGTCGCAGGCGGCATCGGGCGGAATGTCGAGCCGGCGCATCAGCTCGCGCGCCGCCTCGGCGATGCCCGCCCCGCTCTGCGCGAGCGCGAGCCCGCGCGGCCCGCTGTTGGCGTGCGCGAGGCCGAGGGCCACCGCCTCCTGCACCGCGCGGCTGGCGAGGATGGCGACGCGCGCGGCATCGCGCCCGGCGGCGAGGGATGGCGGCACGGCGTGCAGCGCATCGGGCGGGGCGACGAGCCAGCCCTTCCAGTG
>JAJYFW010000077.1 GCA_021785335.1 Pseudomonadota bacterium | reverse complement strand
GCCGTTCACCCGCATCGCGACCCCGGACGGTGACGTCGAGGCCGGGTCGCTGCGCGCCGGCGACCTCGTGCGCACACTCGCAGGCGAGATCGCGCGGGTGCGCTGGCTGGGCCGGCGGCACGTGACCGGCGACGTCTTCGCCTCCGATCCCTCGCGCCGGCCGATCCGCATCGCGCCCGGCGCGCTGGGGCCGGATTGCCCGCGCCGGCCGCTGGTGGTCTCGCCGCTGCACGCGCTCTGGTTCGATGGCATCCTGATCCCGGCCGAGCTTCTGGTGAACGGCAGCACCATCCGCCGCCTCGCCCCGCGCGACGGGTTTGACTACGTGCATGTCGAGCTCGACCGCCACGACGTGCTGCTCGCCGAGGGCGCGCCGGCGGAAAGCTTCATCGACCTCGAATCGCGCTGGATGTTCGAGAACGCGGCGGACGCGCCGGCCGGCGGGCCGAAGGAGGAATGCGGCCGGCGCATCGGCGCGGACGACCCGGCACTGGAGCCGATCCGCGCGCGGCTGGCCCGCGGCCCCGCCGCCGGGCGCGGGCGCTGGATCGGCCATCTTGACCAGGACGGCCCGGACATGATGATCGGCTGGGCGATGAACGAGGCGAACCCGCTGGAACCGGCCCTGCTGCGCGTCGACGCCGCCGATGCCGACGCGCCGCCGGTGCTGCTCGCCGGCACCTTCCGCGAGGATCTCGCGGTCGCGGGCATGGGCGACGGCTGCCTCGGCTTCTACCTCAGGCGCGGACGCGGCAGGACACCGCGCCTCTACCTGCCCGACGGACGGCTGCTCGCCGCATGACCGCGGTGCTGCGCCTCGCGGCCGGATGCGAGGTCGCGACGAGCGGCGGCACGCGCCAGGCCCTGATGCTGCAGCCGGGCGACGAGATCGTGATCGGTCCCGGCCTCTCGCGGCGCGTGCGCCAGGCGGCGCGCAGCGTGCTTGTCAGCGAGGCGGGCCAGCGGGCGCTATGGCCCGTCGCGGTCGCGGCGGGCAGCCTCGGCGAGGGATTGCCGGCGACCGACCTCCTCGTGGCGCCCGACCAGGTGCTGCCGGTGGCCTGTGGACTGATGGCCGGCGGATTGGGCGCGCCGGCGCGCTTCCTGATCGACGGGCAGGCGATACGCCGCGTCGCCCCGCCGGGCCGGATCGACCTCGCGGAAATCCACCTCGACGCGCCGCTCGCGGCGATGGCGGCCGACGCGGCGCTGCCGGGGCTGGTGGAGGCGCTCGCCGCGCCCCGGCTGGCCCAGGCCGGACCGCCGGAGGGCGCCGTGGACCATGCTGGACACGGATGGGTGGACGGCTGGGCGCGCGACCCGGCGCGGCCCGGCCAGCCGCAGCTGCTGACGCTCGAGATCGACGGGACCGCCCGGGCGCTGGTGCTCGCCGATCTCTACCGGGAGGACCTCGCGACGGCGATGCCCGGCAACGGGCATTACGGATTTCGCGTCGCGCTCGCGCCGGGGCTGTCGCGCCGCGACTACCACCACGTGGCGATACGGCGCGCCTGGGACCGCGCCCCGGTGCGGGGTGGGGACAGGCTGGTGAACCGCGCGCCGCCGCTCGAAACGGCACTCGCCGCCGTCGCGGCGCTGCCGGCACAGGCGCGGGCGCGGGCGTTCAGCGCGGCGCTGACGGCGCTCGGCGAAGCCGCTCGCGGCTGAGCGCGGCCAGCGCCTCGGCAACCACGCCGGGCGGTGCCGGCGCGTCCGCATCGCCCGGCCTGGGCAGCAGCAGCGCCATGCCGCCCAGCCACGCCCCGTCCTCCGCCCGGCGGAGTTCCAGGAGATGCGTGCCGCTGGCCGGCGCGGCCGCGTCGATGCGGAAGGCGTGGTCGCCAATGCCGGCAACGGCCAGGTCCGGCCGGGCGAGGCTGGCGAAACCATGCGCCACCGCGACCCCGTCGCGCAGCAGCGCCAGCAGCACCGGCACGCCCGGCATGGAGCCATCCCTCACCCAGCCCTCCGCGCCGTCCGGGCCGAGGCGTTCCACCGCGCCCTCCAGCCATCCGTAGCGCCGTCCCGCGCGGGCGCCGATCGTGGCCCGCAACTGGGCCAGGGCCGCGTCGGGGATCGGCCGGCCGGGCGGCTTGTCGCTGGCGCAGGCCACGCGCTCGGCGAGGAAGGCGCAGGGCGCGTCCGTCTCAAGCCGGACGCAGGGCACGTCACCGGCACAGGCGGCGACGCCCACGCCGTCCTCGAGGAAGCCGGCGGGCCACACCGCGCCATCGAGCAGCAGCGGCTGGCCGCGGCGCAGGCTTAGCGGGCGCGCCGGCACGCCCGGGGCGATGGCGCCCTGCGCGATGGTGACGACACCGGCCGCCTCGAGGGACGGCAGGGGCGTGAGCCGGCGCAGCATGCGCAGCCCGCCATCCGCGGCGCGCAGCAGGGCGCCGGGAAGCAGCGAACCGGCCGGGCGCGGCCCCTCCGCCGTCTCGACCAGGGAAGCGGCGGCGATGCCGGGCTCGGCGGGCCAGGCGGCGTCGCGTTCCGGCGCGAGCATCGGCGCCAGGCGCAACGCGAACGGCTGGGGCAGGCGGTCGGACACGCGGCTTCCTCCGAACGGGCCACCCGGCGTTTGCCGGGGCCGGAGAATCTTAGCACCGCGACAACGCGACCGTGTCTATGGTTGCCCGATTGGCCGGAAAGTCGGGGGGAACGCGATGGAGACAGTGATCCTGGTGGCGCTCGTGCTGCTGCTGCTGGTCGGCATGCTCTACCTGCACGACGTGCGGCAGACGCACCACACGATCCTGCGCAACTACCCGGTGGTCGGCCACGTGCGCTACTTCGCCGAGACCTGGGGCGAGTACATGCGCCAGTACCAGTACCTGCCGGACTGGGTGGAGCGCCCGTTCAACCGGCTGGAACGCACCTGGGTCTATCGCTCCGCGAAGGGCGTTTCCAACCTGGTATCGTTCGGCAGCGAGGTGATGCCCGTCTTTGCCTTCCGCAACGCCCCGTTTCCGGTGCTGGACGAGGAGAAATCCGCGTTCCCCGGCAAGACGGTCGGCATCGCCCAGGGCCCCGGCGCGTGCGAGCGGCCGTTTGTGGGCAGGAGCTTCTTCAACATCTCCGGCATGAGCTACGGCGCGCTGTCGCATGCCGCGGTCTCGGCGCTGTCGCGCGGGGCGAAGATCGGCGGTATCTGGATGGCGACCGGCGAGGGTGGGCTCGCGCCCTATCATCTCGAGGGCGGGTGCGACGTGATCATGCAGATCGGCACCGCCAAGTACGGGGTGCGCGACGAGCACGGGAACCTTTCGGAAGCGAAACTGCGCGAGATCGCTGCGCACGAGAATGTGCGCATGTTCGAGGTCAAGCTCGCGCAGGGGGCGAAGCCGGGCAAGGGCGGGATCCTGCCCGGCGCCAAGGTCACGGCCGAGATCGCGGCGATCCGCGGCATCCCGGCGGGCAAGGACAGCATCTCGCCCAACCGGCACACGGACATCGCCAACGTGCGCGAGCTCGGCGCCTTCGTCGCGCGGGTGCGACGCGTGACCGGGCGGCCCGTGGGGGTGAAGTTCGTCGTCGGGCAGCCGGGATTTCTCGACACCTGGTTCGCCGACTGCGTTGCCAACCCCGAGGCCTGCCCGGACTACGTGCAGGTCGATGGCGGCGAGGGCGGCACCGGTGCCGCGCCGGCGCCGCTCGCGGACTATGTCGGGCTGCCGATCACCCAGGCGCTGCCGCTGGTGGCCGAGGCGCGCGCACGCCATGGGCTCGACGAGCGGATCCGCATCGTCGCCAGCGGCAAGCTGGTCACGCCGGACAAGGTGGCGTGGGCGCTGTGCACTGGGGCGGATTTCGTTTCCTCCGCGCGCGGCTTCATGTTCTCGCTGGGCTGCATCCAGGCGATGAAGTGCGGCAGCGGCAAATGCCCGACCGGCGTCACCGCCGCCGACCCGAAGCTGATCCGCGGGCTCGACCCCTTGGACAAGGCGGTGCGCGTCGCGCGCTACGCCGACCGTATCCGCGAGGAGGTGGAGATCATCGCGCACGCCTGCGGGCTGCGTAACGCCAGCGAGTTCCGCCCCGAGCACGTGACGGCGATCGAGCGCGGCGTCAGCGGCTTCCGCAGCGCCGGGGCGTAGCGGGCCGCAGCCCTCTCCTCTGCGATCCGCTCTTAGACAGCCCCGTGCGGCTTCGGCCGCGGCCGCTCGGCGTAGCGCGCGAGCCGGTAGGGTGCGGGATCGACGACGGGCGGGGCGCCGGTCACCAGGTCCGCCGTGAGCCGTCCCGCGCCCGGGCCGATGCCGAACCCGTGCCCCGAGAACCCGGTCGCGATCACCATGCCCGGAAGCCGGTCCACGGGCGAGATCACCGGCACCGCGTCCGGCGTCACGTCGATGAGGCCGGCCCAGCGCTGCACCACCTTCAGGCGGGCGAGCGCCGGCAATTCCTTCTCGAGGCTGCGGGTGGCGGCGTCGAGGATCGGCTGGTACGGCTCCGGGTCGAGGATGCGGCGGTGCTCGAAGGGCGAGGGCTGGTCCAGCGCCCATTTGCGCGGCAGCCGCGCCTCCTCGAAGAAGCGCTTGCCGAAGCGCAGGTGCACGTCCTTGCGCTCGAGCCGCCAGGCCGGCAGGAAATCGAAGAACAGGCGGAACGAATCCGGCACCAGGTCGTGGAAGCCGAAGCGGCCGTGGGTGAGCGTGTAGCCGCCGTCGTCGCGCTTGCGCAGCGCGAAGTCGTGGCCGAGTGCGGCGACCTCCGGCGCGGACTCGCCCGCCGGCAGCGGCGCCGTGCGCATGACGGAGGAAAGCATCTTGAGCTGCGGCAGCTCGATGCCGAGCGAGCCCAGGAACAGGCGCGACCAGGCGCCGCCGGCGACGACAACGCTCTGGCAACGGATGCGCCCGCGCTCGGTCACCGCCGCGGCGACGCGCCCGCCGTTGGTCTCGATGCCGCGAACGGCGCAGTTGGTGAAGACCGAGGCGCCGGCCCGGCGCGCCGCGTTGGCGATGGCGGGGGCTGCCTTCTGCGGCTCCGCCTGGCCGTCGCTCGCGGTGTAGAGGGCGCCGGCGTATTTGCGCGGGGTTCCGGGGATCAGTTTCGCCACCTCGGCGGAGCTGATGATGCGGGTGTCGAGCTGGAAGGGGCGCGAATATTCGAGCCAGGCTTCGCGGCTGGCGATCGCCGCCTCGTCCTCGCAGAGATAGGCGATGCCGCCGACGTGGAACCCCGTGGACGCGCCGACGCGCGCGTCCATGCCGTTCCACTGCCGCAACGCCTCGATCGCGAGCGGCAGTTCGCGCGGGTCGCGGCCCATCTTGCGCACCCAGCCCCAGTTGCGGCTGGACTGCTCGGCGCCGATCTCGCCCTTCTCGCACAACACCACGGAGACGCCGCGCTCGGCCAGCGTCAGCGCCGTGCAAACCCCGGCGATCCCGCCGCCGATGACGACGACATCCGCCGCCTCCGGCAGCTTCTCGTCGGAGACGACGGGATCCGGCGCGGGGCCGGGCATCAGGCGGCTTCCGCCCTGATCGCGTCGGCGAGCGTGCCGAACATGCGCTCGATATGCGGCTTCTCCACGATCAGCGGCGGCGACAGCGCCACGATGTCGGCGGTGACGCGGACCAGCACACCGGCGTCGAAGCAGCGGTGGAACACGCGCATGGCGCGGTCCGTGGGCTTGCCGGCGCGCGGCGCGAGTTCGATGCCGGCGACGAGGCCCATTGTGCGGATGTCGATGACGTTGGGCAGGCCCTTGAGCGCATGCGCCGCGTCCTCGAACGCCGGTTCCATCGCCCGCGCGCGGCCGGGCAGGTCCTCCGCCGTGTGCAGGTCGCAGGCGGCGATGGCGGCGGCCGCGGCGAGCGGGTGGCCGGAATACGTGTAGCCGTGGAACAGCTCGATACCGGCCGGCGCGCCGTCCACGATCGCGCGGAAGATGCGGTCGTGCACAGCTACCGCGCCCATCGGCACCGCGGCGTTGGTGAGCCCTTTCGCCATCGTGATGATATCCGGCGTGACACCCAGCCGCTCGGCGCCGAAATTGGTGCCGAGGCGGCCGAAGCCGGTGATCACCTCGTCGAAGATGAGCAGGATGTTGTGCCTGTCGCAGATCGCGCGCAGGCGCTCGAGATAGCCCTTGGGCGGCACCAGCACGCCGGTCGACCCGGCCAGCGGCTCGACCATCACGGCGGCGATGGTGTCGCCGTGCAGCGCCACCAGCGCCTCCAGCGCGTCGGCGAAATGGGCGCCGTATTCCGGCTGGCCGCGGCTGAAGGCCTGGTGCTCCGGCGCGTGGGTGGAGGGCAGGTGGTCCACGTAGGGCAGCAGCGCGCCGAACTGCTTGCGGTTGGCGCCGATGCCGCCCACCGACATGCCGCCGAAGCCGACGCCGTGGTAGCCGCGCTCCCGCCCGACCAGGCGCACGCGCTGCGCCTCGCCGCGGGCGCGCTGGTAGGCAAGCGCGATCTTGAGCGCCGTATCGGCGCTTTCGGAGCCGGAGTTGGTGAAGAAGATGCGGTCCATGCCTGGCGGCGTGCGTTCCGCCACCTTGGCGGCGGCGGCAAAGGCGATGGGATGGCCCATCTGGAACGTGGGCGCGAAATCCATCGTCGCAGCCTGGCGCTGGATCGCCTCCGTGATCTCGCGCCGCCCGTGCCCGGCGTTGACGCACCACAGCCCGGCGGTGCCGTCCAGGATCTCGCGGTTGTCGTTGCTGTAGTAGAACATGCCCTCGGCGCGGGCGAGCATGCGCGGGCCCGCCTTGTAGCCGCGGTTGTTGGTGAACGGCATCCAGAACGCGTCGAGATTGTTCGGGCGGGGTGCGAGCTCGTTCATCGGGGTCTCCCTGGTCGGCGGCAGGGTCGCGCGGCGACGCGGCGAGGGCAAGGAGGGTTGGCGCGGGGCTGCCATCGTGCGATTCGTGAGGCGCAAGAGGGAGGGTTCCATGCGCGGACGGATCATCATCGGCACGCGGCGCTATTCGTCATGGTCGCTGCGGGGCTGGCTGCCGGTGCGGCTGGCGGGGCTCGACGTGGAGGAGGTCGTGATGCCGCTGGCCGGCGGCCACACGGCGAGCATCCACATGATCTCGCCCGGGGGCACGGTGCCGGTGCTCGACCATGACGGCAACCTGATCTGGGAGTCGCTCGCGATCGGCGAATACTGCGCCGAGCTGAAGCCCGGTCTGTGGCCCGCCGACCGCGCCGCCCGGGCGCTGGCGCGCAGCGTTTCGAGCGAGATGCATGCCGGGTTCCGCGCGCTGCGCCAGAACATGCCGATGAGCCTGTTCCGAAGCGCCGCCGGGGCCGGCCGGACGCCGGAGGTGCTGGCCGATATCGCCCGCATCGAAGCCATCTGGCGGGATTGCCGCGGCCGTTTCGGCGCCGGCGGGCCGTACCTGTTCGGCGCCGGCTTCACCGTCGCGGACGCGATGTACGCGCCGGTGGTGTGCCGCTTCCTCGCCTACCAGCCGGAGCTTTCCGCCGCGAGCCGCGCCTATTGCGACGCGGTGCGGGCGCATCCGCTGATGGAGGAATGGTACCGCGCCGCCGCCGCCGAGCCGGAATCCTGGCGCCTGCCGGCGGTCGAGGCCCCGCTCCAAGCCACGGCCTAGACGGCGAGCGGGCCTTCCGCGGCGGCATCCAGCGCCGTCTTGACCTGGTC
>JAJYFW010000076.1 GCA_021785335.1 Pseudomonadota bacterium | reverse complement strand
TCTGTGGGAGGAGCGCATGGTGCGGTCGGTGGCGAACCTGACGCGCCGCGACGGCGACGAGTTCCTGGCAATCGCGGGCCGGATCCCCGTGCGCACGACGACGACCCCCTTCCCTCTCGCGGCGGCGAACCAGGCGCTGGCGCTGCTGCGCGGGGGCCGGATTAGGGGCGCCGCGGTGCTGGTGGCATAGCGGGTCCGGCCCGATGCCGGGCAACACCGCCAGACTGCTCGCGCGCCGGCGGTTCCTGCCGCTGTTCATCACCCAGGCGCTCGCTGCCTGGAACGATAATTTCTTCAAGACCGCGCTGGTGCTGCTGGCGACGTTCCAGGCGGATACCAGGGCGGCGGATGACGGCACGCTGGTCGCCGTGGCGGGCGGACTGTTCATCCTGCCCTTTTTCCTGTTTTCCGCGACCGCCGGCAGACTCGCCGACCGCTTCGACAAGTCGCGGCTCATCGTCGCGACCAGGGTGTTCGAGATCGTTATCGTTACGATTTCGCTCCTTGGCTTCGCGCGCGGCAGCGTGCCGCTGCTGTTCGCGACCTTGTTCCTGATGGGCGTGCATTCGACGCTTTTCGGCCCGCTCAAATACGGAATCCTGCCAGAACATCTGCGCCCCGGCGAGTTGCTGGCAGGCAACGCACTGGTCGATGCCGGCACGTTCCTCGCCATCCTGCTCGGCATGCTCGCGGCGGGGGTGGTGATGCCGCTTCCCGGCGGCGCCACGGCCGCCGGCGGGATCGCGATCGTGGTCGCCGCGATGGGGCTCGTGGCGAGCCTGTTCATTCCGCGGGCACCGGCGGCGGCGCCGGGGCTGGCACTCGGGCTCGATGTCGTCGGCGACACCGCGGAGATGCTCCGCTATGCCGCCTCGCGCCGCGACCTGTTCCTCGCGATCCTCGGCATCTCGTGGTTTTATCTGGTCGGCGCCACGTTCGTCACCGAGTTTCCGGCCTACGTGAAGCACACGCTGGGTGCGAACGAGCACGTCGTGACGCTGTTCACGGCGGTGTTCGCGATCGGCGTGGGCATCGGCTCGCTGCTTGCCAACAGGCTGCTGAACGGCGAGATCAGCGCGCGCCACGCGCCGTTCGCGGCGCTCGGGATCTCGATCTTCATCGGCGATTTCTGCCTTGCCTCGCCGGCGCCGGGGGCGAGCCAGGGCGCGCTCCTGGGACTCACCGCCTGGCTTGCCCGGCCGTGGAACTGGCGCATGCTGTTGGACCTGCTCGGCATGTCGGTCTGCGGCGGCATCTTCATCGTTCCGCTCTACGCGCTGTTGCAGGAGCGCAGCGAAACCACGCACCGCGCGCGCGTCATCGCCGCGAACAACGCGATCAACGCGCTGTTCATGGTGATTTCCGCCGTTGGGACCGTGACGCTGCTCAACGCGGAGCTTTCGATCGCGGACGTGTTCCTGGTCGTCGGCGTCGGCAATCTCGCGGTCGCGGCCTATATCTGCGGGCTGCTGCCGGAGGAGACGATCAAGACCGCGCTCGCGGCGGTACTGCGGTTTGTCTACCGGGTGGAGATCAAGGGCGTCGAGAACTACAGTTCGGTGGAGGGACCGGCGGTGGTCATCGTCAACCACGTCTCCTTCCTCGACGCGGCATTGCTGCTGGCGCTGCTGCCCGGGCGGCCCGTGTTCGCGGTCGATACGTTCATCGCGCGGCGATGGTGGCTCCGACCGTTCCTGCGCATCTTCGAGGCGCTGCCGGTCGATCCCACGAATCCCATGGCGATACGGACCCTGGCGCGGGCGGTGGCGAGCGGCCGGCGCTGCGTGATCTTCCCCGAGGGGCGCATCACCGTCACCGGCGCCTTGATGAAGGTGCATGAGGGGCCGGGGCTGATTGCGGACCGCGCGCATGCGTGGATCATTCCCGTGCGGATCGACGGCGCGCAGTACACGCCGTTCTCCTACCTGCGCGGCAAGGTGCGGTTGCGCTGGTTCCCGCCGATCCGCGTCACGGTGCTGCCGGCGAGCCAGCTCCGGCTCGACCCGGAGCTGCACGGACGCGAGCGCCGCCGCGCGGCGGCGCAGGCGATCCAGCGGCAGATGATCCGGCTGATCTTCGAGACGACGGACTGCGGGCGCACTTTTTTTCAGGCGCTGCTCGACGCGCGCGCCGTGCATGGCGGCGCACATATCGTGATCGACGACATCGAGCACAAGCCGCTTTCGCTGCGCCGGTTGATCGCGGGCAGCTTCGTCCTCGGCCGGTTGTTTGCCGCGATGAGCCGTCCGGGCGAGCGCGTAGGCATGCTGCTGCCGAACTCGGCGGCTTCCGCCGTCGCCTTCTTCGGGCTGCAGGCCTATGGGCGCGTGCCGGCGCTGCTGAACTTCACGACCGGGGCGAAGGGTATGGTTGCCGCCGTGACGGCCGCCGAGATCGGCACCATCGTCACCTCGCGGCGCTTCGTCGAGGCGGCGAGGCTCGAGGATCCGGTGCGCGAACTTGCCCTGCGCGCAAGGCTTGTCTGGCTCGAGGATCTGAGCATCGGCAGGGGCGCGCGGCTCGCGGGGCTGTTCAAGGCGGCGTTTGCGCGCGCTGTCTACCGGCGCGTGTCCCGGGCACGGCCGGACGACCCCGCGGTGGTGCTGTTCACCTCCGGCACCGAGGGTTTGCCGAAGGGCGTGGTGCTGAGCCACCGCAACATCCTGGCCAACCAGGCGCAGCTCGCGACGGTCGTCGACTTCAACCCGACCGACATCGTCTTCAATGCGTTGCCGATGTTCCATTCCTTCGGGCTGACCGGCGGGTTCCTTCTGCCGGTTCTGTCTGGGGTGAAGACGTTTCTCTATCCGACGCCGTTGCATTATCGTATCGTGCCTGAGCTCGTCTACGACACCAACGCGACCATCTTCTTCGGCACCAACACGTTCCTCGCGGGCTATGCGCGGGCGGCGCATGCCTACGACTTCTATTCCGTGCGCTACGTCTTTGCCGGGGCGGAGGCGGTGAAGGAGGAGACGCGACGCATCTGGGCGGAGAAGTTCGGCCTGCGCCTGCTCGAGGGCTATGGCGCGACCGAGACCTCGCCCGTCATCGCCACCAACACGGCGATGATGTATCGTGCCGGCACGGTTGGCACGCTGCTGCCCGGCATCGAGCACCGGGTCGAGCCCGTCGAGGGCCTGGCGCGCGGCGGCCGGCTGCACGTCAAGGGGCCGAACGTGATGCTCGGCTATCTGCGCGCGGAGGCGCCGGGCGTGCTCCAGCCGCCCGCGGAGGGGTGGTACGACAGCGGCGATATCGTCGACATCGATCATGACGGGTTCATGACGATCCTGGGCCGCGCCAGGCGGTTCGCGAAGATCGCGGGCGAGATGGTGCCGCTCGGCGCGGTGGAGGAATTCGTCGAGCGGGTCTGGCCGGGAAGCGCGCACGCGGTGGTGACGCGGCCCGATCCGCGCAGGGGCGAGACGCTGGTGCTGGTCACCGAGCACGAGGGAGCGGATCGCGCCGCGTTGCTGGCGGCGGCGCAGCGGGAGGGGGTGCCGGAACTGTTCGTGCCGCGCCTCATCGTGACGGTGAAGAAGGTGCCGCTGCTGGGCACCGGCAAGACCGACTACACGGCGGCACGCGAGCTTGTGCCGGGGGCGGCGGCCAACGGCGCCTAACTCATCTCGGTGATGGCCTTGCGGAACCGCGCCATGGCGAGGCCGGACAGGACCGTTCCGATCCCGATAAGGGCCGCGAAATGCGGCCAGACGACATCGAAGCCGGCGCCGCGGAACAGGATCGCCTGCGCGAGGGCCACGAAATGTGTGGTCGGCGCGAGGAGCATGATGGCCTGCACGATCTGCGGCATGCTCTCGCGCGGCGTCGAGCCGCCCGAGAGGATCTCCAGCGGCATGATGACGAGAATGGTGAGCAGCGCGAATTGCGGCATCGAGCGGGCCAGGGTGGCGAGCATGATGCCGAGTGCGGTGGTGGAGAACAGGTTGGCGAGCGCGCCGGCGAGGAACAGGGCGACCGAGCCGCGGATCGGCGTGCCGATCAGCCCGTGCACGACCACGAGCAGCGACACCGCCGTCGCAACGAGGACCACCAGCGCCATCGACCAGATCTTGCTTGCCATGATCTCGAACGGCGTCACCGGCATGACCAGGAGATGCTCGATCGTGCCGTGCTCGCGCTCGCGGATGAGTGCAGCGCCGGTGAGGATCATCGACAGCAGCGTCACCTGGTTGATCAGTTCCACCACGCTGCCGAACCAGGATTTGTTGAGGTTGGGGTTGAAGCGCATGCGCAGCGCGAGATCGACCGGGGGGGCGGCGACGGCGCGGTAGCGGCGCAGGAAGGCGGTGACCTCGGTGTCGATGATGGTCTGGATGTAGCCCGCGCCGGTGAAGGCCTGGCTCACGCGCGTCGCGTCCACGTTGAGCTGGATATCCGGCTTGCGGCCGGCGAGCACGTCGCGCTGGAAGTGGGGCGGGATGTCGAGCGCGAAGGTGAGCGAGCCCTCGTCGAGGCCGGTATCCATCTGCGCCGGGGTGATCATCCGCGGCGTGCTGAAATACGGCGGGTAGAAAGCGGCGACGAGGCGCTGCGACAGCGCCGAGTGGTCCTCGTCCACGATGCCGATCGCGGCGTTGTTCAGCGTCTCCGGCAACGCGGCGGAGGCGGAATAGATCGCGACGGTGAAGGTGTAGGCGATCAGCACCAGCATGATCGGGTCACGCAGGAGGCTGCGCAGTTCCTTGACGCCGAGGTTGATGATGTTGGCGATGCGCATCGCTCAGGCCTCCTGCTTCCTGAGCAGGATCGCGCACAGGCCGATGAGGACCGGAACCGCGAGCGCGAGGGCAAGGAAGGCGGACGACAGGTCGGGAAAGCCCAGCGCCTTGGCGAAGGTGCCGCGGGAAATCGTCAGGAAATGCGTGGTCGGGTAGATGCGCCCGATGAAGGCCTCGAAGCCGCGCAGGGAGGACACGGGATCGATGAAGCCGCTGAACTCGATGGCCGGGATGAGGGTCACGATGGCGGTGCCGAAGATGGCCGCGACCTGGCTCTTCATGAAGGAGGACATCAGCTGGCCCATCGCCGTCGCCGCAACGACATAGAGCAGGGCGCCGGCAAAGAGGGCCGCGACGCTGCCCTTGAGCGGCACGCCGAACCAGGTCACGGACAGCAGCGTCAGCACGGTAAAGTTCAGCATCGCCAGCACGACGTAGGGGATCTGCTTGCCGAGCAGGAACTCCAGCCGCGTGGTGGGCGTGACGTAGAAGTTGACGATGGAGCCAAGCTCCTTTTCGCGCACGACGCTGAGTGCCGTCAGCATGCTCGGGATCAGCAGCAGCAGCAGCGGCAGGATGGCCGGCACCATCGCCACCACGCTCTGCACGTTCGGGTTGTAGCGGAAGCGGACGGCCACGTTCACCGGGCTTGCCGGGCCGCCGGCGATGCCGAGCCATTGCGCGTGCAGGGCCTCGACGTAGCCCGCGACGGTGTCGGCCCGCGCCGGCATCGAACCGTCCACCCAGGCGCCGATCGCGACCGGCCGGCCGCGCGCGATGTCGCGGCCGAAGCCGGGCGGGATCTCGAGCGCGAGCGTCAGGCCGCCGGCCTGCATGCGCCGGTCGAGCTCCGCGTAGTTCCTGATCGGCGCGCGCTCCGTGAAATAGCGCGAGCCTTCGATGTTGAGGATATAGCTGCGGCTCGCCGAGGTCTGGTCGCGGTCCAGCACCGCGAAGGTCAGGCGGTTCACGTCCATGGTGATGCCGTAGGCGAAGATGACCATCAGCATCACGCTGCCCAGCACGGCCGCCAGCGCGCGGATCGGGTCGCGCAGCAGTTCCAGCGTCTCACGGCGGGCCTGGCTTGCCATGCGCCGCGGCTCGAACAGGCGGGGCATGGTTCGCGGGGCGGCATTCTGGTCAGCCGGCGGTGGCGGCGGTGGGTTCGCCGCTCCATCTGCCTCCTCGAGCCAGGCGATGAAGGCTTCCTCCACGGTCTTCACGCCACGCCGCGCGGCCAGGGCGGCCGGCGTATCGCTCGCCAGTACCCGGCCCGCGTGCATCAGCGCGATGCGGTCGCAGCGCTCCGCCTCGTTCATGAAATGCGTGGATATGAAGATGGTGACGCCGTCCTTGCGCGAAAGCTCGATCAGCGTCTGCCAGAACGCGTCGCGCGCGATGGGGTCGACGCCGGAGGTCGGCTCGTCAAGGATCAGCACCGCAGGCGCGTGCACCATGGCGACCGCGAGCGAGAGGCGCTGGCGCTGGCCGAGCGGCAGGGCGCGGGGGAGCGCGTCCATGATCGCTGTCAGTTCGAAACGTTGCGCGACGGCCGCGATGCGCGTGGGGATCGTCTCCGCCGGCAGGCCGAAAAGGCGAGCGTGCAGCTCGAGGTTCTGCCGCACGGTGAGTTCCGAATAGAGCGAGAAGCCCTGCGACATGTAGCCGACGCGCCGGCGGGTGGCGAGGTCCTGCGGATCGAGCGCCTGGCCGAACAGCCGCGCCTCGCCGGCGGTGGCGGGCAGCAGGCCGGTTATCATCTTCATTGTCGTGGTCTTGCCGCAGCCGTTGGAGCCCACGAAGCCGAAGATCTCGCCCTGGTGGATGTGGAAGCTCGCGTCGTCCACCGCAAGGAAATCGCCGAAGCGCATGGTCAGGTGCTGGGCCTCGATGGCATCCACGTCGCTGCCGTCGCGCGGCGCGATCACCACCGGGCGATGCTGGCGCCGCCGCTCCTCCGGCAGCAGGGCGATGAAGGCGGCCTCCAGCGTCGCGGCCCCGGTGCGCGCGAGCAGGTCCGCGACCGTGCCGGTGGCGACCACGCGCCCGGCGTCCATCGCCACCAGCCAGTCGAAGCGTGCCGCCTCCTCCATGGTCGCGGTCGCGACAACCACGCTCATGCCGGGGCGGCTGGCGCGGATGCGCGCGATGAGTTCCCAGAATTGCCGGCGCGACAAGGGATCGATGCCGGTGGTCGGCTCGTCGAGGATGAGGAGGTCGGGGTCGTGCACGAGCGCGCAGCACAGGCCGAGCTTCTGGCGCATGCCGCCGGAGAGCTTGCCGGCGGGGCGGTCGAGGAACGGCGCGAGCCCGGTGGCGCGGGCGAGTTCCTCGGTGCGGCGGCGGCGCTCCGCCAGGCGCTGGCCGAAGAGGCTCGCGAAGAAGTCGATGTTCTCGGCGACCGAGAGCGTCGGGTAGAGGTTGCGGCCGAGGCCCTGCGGCATGTAGGCGATGCGCGGGCAGACATGGCGGCGGTGGCGGGCGCTGGCCATGTCGCCGCCGAGCACCTCGATGCGGCCCGCCTGTATCGCGTGCGCGCCGGCGATGAGCGAGAGCAGGCTCGACTTGCCGACGCCGTCGGGCCCGATCAGGCCCACCATGCAGCCGGCCGGGATGTCGAGCGTCACGGCCTCCAGCGCACGGACCCTGCGGTGGCGCAGGCCGACGTCGCGCAGCGAGGCGACCGGGGCTGCCGCCCGCCCGTTCACGGCGGCAGCCGGATAGCGAGGCTGGCGGGCCAGGGCACTTTCGGGTCCAGCCGCACATAGGCCATGCCCGGCAGCCCGGTCTTCACCTGGCGCATGTGCTGGCGCAGCAGCGCCGGGTCGATCGTGGCCTTGACCCGGAACATGAGCTTCGCGCGCTCGTCGGCGGTCTCGACGGTCTTCGGCGTGAACTGGGCGACGTCCGCGACAAAGGTCA
>JAJYFW010000075.1 GCA_021785335.1 Pseudomonadota bacterium | reverse complement strand
CGTCAGGCTCGGGCGCGACGGCGCGCGGCGAGGCCGAGCAGGGCGGTGGCGCCGACGAGGTAGATGGGCAGGCTGCCCGGCTCCGGCACCGCCTGGGTGGCGCTCAGGCTGGAGACGTTCATCGAGTTGGCGGAGAAGCCGTCGCTCCAGTTCGTGAACCAGACATAGCCGGGGCCGCCGAGGTTCTGGGTCTGCCACAGCTCACCTGATGCAGCCACCTGGCTCGCGTCCGGCCCGCTCGCCGTGCCGAGCGTGGAGGAGCCCGAGAAGGTGCTCAGGCTGAGGGTGGTGGTCACCGGGTCCGTGGGCGCGGGGCCGGCGGTCCAACTGATCTGAAAATTGTACCAGCCCGCCTGGGTGATGGTGCCGAGCGACTGAGCGGTCGCGTAGACGTTGGCGCCCGTCACGTTGATGCCGCTGGCCGTACCCGCAACAAAGAAGTCTGTTTCCGCGCCCCAGAGCTGCGCGCTGTTGTAGGGCGGAGCGGGGGTCGTGGCGCCGGGGGTTTCGTCAATCCAGAACCCGCCGGACTGCTGCGACGACTGGGTCGGGTCCAGGTAGACGGCGATGGACTGGGTGACCGACTGGCTCGGCGTCGCACCGCAGCAGGGGGGCGAGATGAAGGTGTAGGAGCCGTTGTCCTGGCCCGGATAGAGGTTGGTCAGCGTGGTGTAGCCGGCGCCGGCGGGGCCGCCGGAGTTCGTGGAGGTGACCGTGATCGGGTTGCCGGTGTTGCTGTCCGCCCAGCCGCTGTTGTTGGCATTGGGGAAGCTGGTTGTGGTCGTTACGGCGAGCGCCCGCGGCGCCAGGAGCAGCGCGGCCGCGATTCCCAGAACCGGCAGCGATGCGATTGAAAGACGGCGATCCATGCCTCCCCTCCCCCTGTTTTGTGCGGTGATCTTCAGAGTGTTGAAATGAAACGTGTCAGTGAATGTTACCCAAAGTCAAGCGACGTCCATCCATTTTTTAGGCAAATTTGCGCCGGCGGCGAGTCGTATTGCGAATAGAGTCTTGAGATTGCGACAAAAAGCTCGGGGCTTCGAACGCGTTGGGCCGGCGCGAGAGAGCGCGGGAGGGGCGGTTAGCGGCAGCAGGAGGCGCCGGCACCCGCGCGCTGGAGCTGGATGGGCGGGCATGGGAGCGTGCCGCAGGAGCAGAAGACGCAGCAATCGCCGGGCCTCGGGCGCAGCGGCGCGTGGCAGGATTCCCGCTCGTGGAAGAACTGGCAGGAATCGGTGGGCATCGCCTCGAGCTTGCGGTGGCCGCAACGGGGGCCGCAACGGGGGCCGCAACGGGGGGAGGTGATCTCCGACCGCAGCCGGGGCTGAATCGGCGCTAGCCGAGCAGCGGGCGGCGGACGGACAGGAATTCGTCGAAGGCGGCGGCGAAGGCCTCGAGGTCGGTGTCCGTGAGCGGGAGGGACATGGCGATCATGCCGCGGCGCGCGATCCAGAAGCCGGCGCGCAGCAGGTCGAAGAACAGAAGCTCGCGGATGCGCGTGTCGCCGGCGTTGGACTGCTCGGGCGTGGCGATCTCGCCGGCGACGGGGTGGAAGGCCATCATCGAGCCGATGCCGGTCCACTGCACGGCGGCACCCGATCGTTTCGCTGACTCATTGAGGCGGGCGCGGAGTTTTTCGCCGCGCGCGTTGAGGGCGACCGCCGCTTCCTCGGTGTAGATCTCGGTGAGGGCCGCGATGCCCGCGGACATGGTGAGCACGTTGTTGTTGAACGTGCCGGCGTGCGGCAGCGCGCCTTCCCGCGACGGGTCGAAGCGGGCCATCAGCGCCTCCCGCCCGCCGAAGGCGCCGAAGGACATGCCGCCGCCCACGTACTTGCCGAGCGTCATCAGGTCCGGGCGGATGCCGCGCGCCTCGCCGAGGCCGTGGACGGCCAGGCGCGAGGTCATCACCTCGTCGAAGATGAGGGTGATGCCGCGCTGTTCGGTTTCCTGGCGCAGCATGGCGAGGAATTCCGGGGTCGCGGGGATGCAGCCGCCGCCGCCCAGCATCGGCTCCAGGATCACGGCGGCGAGTCTTTCCGCGTTGTCCGCGATGAGGGCGCGCGTGCCGGCGGTGTCGTTGTAGCCGGCGAGCACGTAGTCGAACGGGGCGTTGATGTTGGCGCCGCCCGAGAAGGTGAAGACGGCGCCGTGGTAGCCGCCCTTGAACACCATGACGCCGCGCTTGCCGCTGGTGGCGACGGCGGTGCTGATGGCGAGCAGGTTCGCCTCGGTGCCGGAGTTGGTGAAGCGCAGCAGTTCCATCGCGGGGAAGCGCGCCTTTACGAGCGCCGAGAATTTCGGCTCCAGCGTGTTGTGGCCGCCGAGGCTGATGCCGCCGTCGAGTGCGGCGACGATCGCGCGGCGCGCGGCGGGGTGGGAGTGGCCGGCGATGCCCGCGGTGTATTCGCCGAGGAGGTCGACGTATTCGTGGCCGTCCACGTCGAACAGGCGGGCGCCCTCGCCCTTCGCGAAGCCGAGCGGGAACGGGTCGTAGTAGAGCACCGTGCGGGTGTTGCCGCCGGGCATGGCGCCGCTCGCGGCTTTCTGGCGCGCGAGGGAGGCGGGGTTGCGGGCGGTGTAGTCGCGCTTCGCGTCCGCCAGCGCTTCCTCGATGGTGGCGTTGCGGCCGCTGTTGCTGATCTCGTTCATGGGACGCATGCTCCCGCCGCGCCGGGCCGGCGTCAATCGGTGGAGGAAGGCATGGCGGGGGCGGAACGGATCGCGCTGGTGACGGGGGCGGGCAGCGGCGTGGGGCGGGCGGCGAGCCTTTCGCTGCTGGGCGGCGGCTGGACCGTGGTGCTGGCGGGCCGGCGCGCCGAGGCGCTGACGGAGACGGCGAATCTTGCCGGCGACGGCGCGGGGCGGGCGATTTGCGTCGCCTCCGACGTGAGCGACCCGGCCGCCGTGGCGAAGCTGTTCGAGACCATCCGGGCGCGGTGCGGGCGGCTCGACCTGCTGTTCAACAACGCGGGCGGCAATGTGCCGAGCACCAATTTCGGCGAGATGACGTGGGAGCAGTGGCGCCGCGTGGTGGCGGTGAACCTCGACGGGGCGTTCCTCGTCGCCAACGCGGCGTTCCGCATGATGCGCGACCAGCGGCCGCAGGGCGGGCGGATCATCAACAACGGCTCGATCTCGGCACACGTGCCGCGGCCTGGCTCGGCGGCGTATACCGCGACGAAGCACGCGATGACGGGGCTGACGCGGGCGATCTCGCTCGACGGGCGGGCGTTCGACATCGCGTGCGGGCAGATCGACATCGGCAACGCGGCGACGCCGATGACGGCGCGGATGGCGGGCGGCGTGCCGCAGGCGGACGGAACGATGAAGCCGGAGCCGACGATGGATGTGGGGCACGTGGGCGAGATGGTGCTGACCATGGCGAACCTGCCGCTCGATGCGAACGTGCAGTTCGTGACGATCATGGCGACGAAGATGCCGTTCGTCGGGCGGGGGTGAGGCCCCTGCCCTTTCCGGCGGCGGTGGGGGCGTGGCGGCGGGTTGATCGGGTCGCTTGACACGCGGGGAGGCGGGGGCGGAGCCTGCGTGGGCGTTGTCGCGCGGAGGGGAACGGGATGAAGCCTGCGCGGAGTTCTGTCCGTGTCCTGGCGATCGTCGCCGGGGCCGGGGTGATGCTGGTGCCTGGGGTTGCCCTCGCGCAGCAGCTTGAGACGCACCGTTACGTGTTCGGTCCCTTCATGATGCACTGGGCCGGAGGGTGGTTCGGCATGTTTTTCGCGCCGATGTTCATGATCGGGATGCTGCTGCCGGCGGTCATCATCGCGGTGCTGCTGGTGCGCTGGACCGCCGGGCCGTCGCATTCGTTTCCGCCGCCGCCGCACGCGCCGCCGGGGCGCACGCCGCTCGACATCCTCAAGGAACGGTTCGCGCGCGGCGAGATCGACAAGGCGGAATACGAGGAGCGGCGGCGCGTTCTCGGGGAATAGAGGCGTTCCGGTGGCCCGCGGTCAGATGCCGAGATGCGCCTTCATCAGCGCGGGGTCGGAGCGGAGGGATTCCGGCGTGCCTTCCCAGACGATGTGGCCGTTGTTCAGGATGTAGACGCGGTCCGCGAAGGAGAGGGCGGCGGTGACGTTCTGTTCCACGACCAGGATGGTGCGGCCCTGGGCGGCGAGCTCGCGGCTGACGCGCACGAGGTCGCGCACGATCAGCGGGGCCAGGCCCTCGAACGGTTCATCCAGCAGGATCACGCGGGCGTCGCGGATCAGCGCGCGGGCGATGGCGAGCATCTGCTGCTCGCCGCCCGATAGCTGGCGGCCGCCGCTGCGGCGGCGTTCGCGCAGGCGCGGGAAGAACTCGTAGATGCGGTCGAGCGTCCAGGCGCTGGGGGCCGTGAGGGCGGCGAGGCGGAGGTTTTCCTCCACCGTGAGCTGGCCGAAGATGGCGCGCTCCTCCGGCACGAGCTGGAGGCCGCGGCGCGCGATCTCGAACGGCGGGCGACCCGCGATCGGTTCGCCATCGAGACGGATGCTGCCCGAGCGCGGTGCCAGCACGCCCATGATGGTGCGCAGCGTGGTGGTCTTGCCGGCGCCGTTGCGGCCGAGGAGCGCCACGACCTCGTTGCGCCCGACATTGAGCGAGACGTCGAACAGGATGTGGCTGTCGCCGTAGAAGCTGTTGATGCGCTCGATTTCCAGCAGGGGCGCGGTCATGCGCGCGCCTCCTCGGCGTGCATGCCGCCGAGATAGGCGTCCTGCACCGCCTGGTTGCGCTGGATTTCCTCGGGCGTGCCCTCCGCCAGAAGGCGGCCCTCGTAGAGGACGGTGATGCGCTCGGCCAGCTCGAAGATCGCGTCCATGTCGTGCTCGACGATGACGAGCGTGCGGGTGCGGGCGATCTCGCGCACCAGCGCGCGCGTGGCGACGCGCTCGGCGGGGCTCATGCCGGCGAGCGGCTCGTCGAGCAGCAGCACGTTGGGGCCGGTGGCGAGCGCGATGCCGATCTCGAGCCGGCGCTTCTCGCCGTAGGGCAGGACGTGAGCGGGAACCCGGGCGCGGTGGGCCAGGCCGACCGTTTCGATGGCGGCACGGACCTGGCGCTCGACCTCCGGCAGGGAGGCGGCGTCGCGCCAGAGGTCGGGGCGGAAGGTGCCGCGGGCGCGGGCGAGGGCCGCGATGCGCAGGTTTTCCTCCGCCGTCATGTCGAGGAAGAGCTGGTTCAACTGGTTGGACTTGCCGACGCCGAGCTGGGCGGTGCGCGTGGGGCCGAGGCCGGTGATGCGGTTGCCGAACAGCAGCACCTCGCCCGCGGTGGGCGGGATCTCGTCCTTGAGCATCTTGAACAGGGTGGATTTGCCGGCGCCGTTGGGGCCGATGACGGCGTGGATGGAGCCGCGGCGGACGTCGAAGGAGACGCCCTCCACCGCGTGCAGGCCGCCGTAGAATTTCGAGACGCCGATGGCGCGCAGGGCCGGCACGTCCGGGCCGGTGGCGACGAGCGGGGCCTGCAGCGCGAGCTGCGGCGCCTTCACGGGCATCACCGCGGCCTCGCCCCCCTCCTCCGGCACGCCGGCCTCAGCGGCGCGGGCACGGCGGCGGGAGACGAGGAAGGCGACCTCGCCCACGATGCCGCGCTTCAGCACCACGACGAGGGCGATGAAGATGAGGCCGAGGACGAGCTTCCAGAGCGCGCCGAGATGCGGGATGAGCTGGAGGTTGTCGCGCAGCCAGAGCCAGAGGGTGGCGCCGACGAGGGGCCCGATCAGCGTGCCGACGCCGCCGATGACGGTCTGCACGACGAGCTGGCCCGAGGTGTCGAGCATGAAGGCGTCCGGCGGCATGTAGCTCTGCAGCACGCCGAGCAGGCCGCCGGCGAGGCCCGCGTAGAGGGCGGCGATGACGAAGACCGCGAGCTTGTAGGCGGGGACGGAGTGGCCGGTCATGCCGGCGCGCGCGGTGTTCTGCTTGATGGCGCGCAGCACCGTGCCGAAGGGCGAGTGCAGGATGCGCCGCGCGAGGACGAAGCCGGCGAGAAAGATGACCGCGAGCGCCCAGTAGAGCGGCTCGCCCGCGGTGAGCTTGTGGCCGGCGAGGCTGGGCACCGGCACGCCGGGCAGGCCGTTCTCGCCCCCGGTGAGGCCGGAGAGCGGGGAGTTCTCCAGGAAGAACGCCATCTGGCCGAAGGCGAGCGTGATCATGGTGAAGTAGATGCCGATGCGCCGCACCGCGAGCCAGCCGACGAGCAGGCCGAACACGCCGGCGGCGGCGGTGCCGATGGCGAGCGCCAGCCAGACGCTGCCGATGATGTGCGCGGTGAGCAGGTAGGCGGCGACGAAGCCGCCGGTGCCGTAGAACGCCGCCTGGCCGAAGGAGAGCAGGCCGGTCGCGCCGAACAGCAGGTCGAAGCCGAGGCCGATGATGCCCCAGTCCAGGATGCGCTGGAGCAGGTCGAAGGAGAAGCCGAGATGGGGCAGCGCGAAGGGGGCGGCGATGAGCACGAGCGCCATCGCCAGCTCCGGCCCGAAGCGCCGCGTCATGGGACGCGCCAATGCGAGGCTGCCATCAGACGCGGCCCTCGGAGCCGAACAGGCCCTGCGGGCGCAGCACCAGCAGCAGCGCCATCACCGCGTAGAGCATCACGTCCGAGTAGGCGGCGTTGAAGGCGGAGGTGAGGGAGATGATCTCGCCCGCGACGAGGCCGCCGACGACGGCGCCGGGGAACGAGCCGAGGCCGCCGATGACGATAACGACGAAGGCCTGGACGAGGAAGTTGGAGCCCATGTCCGGCTCCACCGAGATGATCGGCGCGTAGAGCATGCCGGAGACGCCGGCGGTGACGACGCCGAGCGCGAACACGCCGAGGAAGGCGCGGCGGACGTTGATGCCGAGGATGCCGACCATGCGCGCGTCCTCGATGCCGGCGCGGACCACGAGGCCGATCGAGGTGCGGTAGAGCACGAGGTAGAGGGCGAAGAGCAGGGCGGCGATGATGCCGATGAGCTGCAGCCGGTAGGTGGGGTAGAAGAGGAAGCCGAGGTGGACGATGCCCTGGCCCCAGGAGGGCGTGGGCACGGTGAGGGCGTTGCCGCCGAAGATGGCGCGGGCGATTTCGGTGAAGACGATGCCGGCGCCGAAGGTGACGAGGATCTGGTCCTCGTGCGGGCGGGCGTAGAACAGGCGCACGAGCCCGCGTTCCAGCGCCACGCCGACGACGAGCATGAAGGCGGCGCCGACGACGACCGCGAGCACGTAGGAGCCCGTGGCCGTCGCGACGACGTACATCGCGTAGGCGCCCAGCATGAACAGGGCGCCGTGCGCGAAGTTGAGCACGCCCAGCGTGCCGAGGATGATCGTCAGCCCGCTGCTGACCAGGGCGAGCAACGTGCCGAGAGCCAGGCCGTTGAACGCCTGCGAGAGCAGGAGCGGCGCGCTGGGCATGTCTTCAGGCGGACCCGGTCAGGTGTAGGAGCCGAGCTTGCAGCCGAGTGCCGCGGGCGGGTTGATGCAGTCCTCGCCGGGGACGAGGTCGACGATGTCGAAGTAGTCGTTCTTGTTCTTCATCGCCGACGGCGCCTTGGCCACCACCACGGGGACCGGACGGACGAGCTGGTGGTCCTCCGCGCGGTACCAGACGCTGCCGAGCGTGCTGTCGAACGGCTTGGACTTCGAGGCCTCCAGCGCCTTGATCACCGCCGGCGGGTAGAAGGTGCCGGCGCGCTCCACG
>JAJYFW010000074.1 GCA_021785335.1 Pseudomonadota bacterium | reverse complement strand
ATCAGCGGCGTCAGCACATAGGGGATGCCGATCGAGAACAGGTCCTTCTGCGTCCTGTCGTTCGGCAACGCCACGACCTTCCACGGTTCATAGGGCGGCTTGCTGGTGTGCCACAGCCCCTCGATCGCGGCGATCTTGGTCGACTGCAGCAGATAGTCCGCGCGCCCCAGCGCGTCCCCCAGCGTGATCACCGCGAGCGAGGAGATCACGCCGAACAGCGCCGCCATGCGAAACGACCGCGCCGCGAACTCGCGGTGCCGCCTGCCCAGCAGGTAATAGGCGCTCACCCCCATCACCAGCATCGCCGCGCAGACGAAGCCCGCGATCGAGGTGTGCACGAACTTGGACTGCGCGTCGGGCGAGAAGATCAGGTCGTAGATGCTGGTGAACTGCATCCGCATCGTTACGGGATCGAACTTCGCCCCCACCGGGTCCTGCATGAACCCGTTGGCGATCAGGATCCACAGCGCCGAGAGGTTCGATCCCAGCGCCACGAGATACGTCACGGCGAGGTGCGCCGGGCGGGAAAGCCGGTCCCAGCCGAAGAACATCAGGCCGACGAAGGTCGATTCCATGAAGAAGGCCATCAGGCCCTCGATCGCGAGCGGCGTGCCGAACACGTCGCCCACGAAATGCGAGTACATCGACCAGTTGGTGCCGAACTCGAACTCCATGGTGAGCCCGGTGGCGACGCCGAGGGCGAAGTTGATGCCGAACAGCTTGCCCCAGAACAGCACCATCTCCTTGTAGATCGGCTTGCCGGTGATGACGTAGACCGTCTCCATCGAAGCCAGCATCACCGAGAGCCCGAGCGTGAGCGGCACGAACAGGAAGTGATAGAGTGCCGTCAGCGCGAATTGCAGACGGGACAGTTCCACGACGCTCATTCATGAGCTCCCGGTGACGGAAGGGGCGCTGGACCAGGCGGAGAGAGCAGCCGGCTATTCGAAGGCGCAACCCGCCTTGGCCCCGAGCGCCTTGAAGACCATCGCCGCCGGGCAGAAGCGGGTGAAGCTCGCCTGGATCATATTGAGCCCGACGAAGGCGGTAAGCAACAGGAACCAGGGGCTCACCAGCCACACCAGCACGGCGCTCAGCAGCGTCATGAACCCGGCGAAACGCAGAACCGCGCGATCGATACTCATTGCCTCATACTCCTCTTGTTGATGTAGTTACGCTTGTCGTTGACGTCGTTACGCTTGCGGGTGGCCCGCGAGCGCCTCCTGTGTCCAGCGCACGATCGCCTCCGCGCCGCGCGCGCCCTCCGTGCGGGCAAGCACCTTGCCGCCCTGGAACAGAAACATCGCCGGAATGCCGCGCACGCCGAGCCTGCCACAGGTCTCCTGCGCCGCGTCGGCATCGAGCTTCAGCAGCCGCACTCCTGGCTCCAGCACGGAAGCCGCGCGCTCGAAATGCGGCGCCATCGCCCGGCACGGCCCGCACCAGGCCGCCCAGACATCGACCAGCACCGGGATGTCGTTGCGCGAAAGGTGCCGCTCGAACCCCGCCTCGTCCACCGCCACGGGGTGCGCGTCGAACAGCGGCTCGTGGCACGTCCCGCACTTCGCGGCGGCCAGCCTCTCCCGCGGCGCGCGGTTGATCGCGCCGCAAGCGGGGCAGACGACATGAACCTTCTCGTCCGTCATCGGTCCACCTGCGTCGATTTCAGCTTCTGGATATCGAGCTGCTTCAGCATGAAGCTCTCGTAGAAGGGCTCGCTCTTGCCCGCGCGCATCTTGCGCAGGAAGTATTTCTCGAACGCCACCTTCGCCAGGTGCACCCAGGTACCCTTCGCGGACCAGTTGACATTGCGCGGCGGGATCTGCGGCTGGGCCACGAACGCCACGCCGCCGTCGCCGAAATCGGCGAGGCAGATCGCGTTCCATGTCGCCCGCGTCTTCGCCTCCTGCCCGCGCAGCAGGGCGCCGATATTGTGCGCCGTCGCGGTCACCATCGATTCGATCATGAAACCGGTCTTCGGCGTGCCCACCGGCACCGGCGTCGGCCCCACCGGCGGGATCGCGACGCAGACGCCCACGCCGAAAATCTCGGGATGGGCCGGGTTGCGCTGGTACTCGTCGATGATCACGAACCCGCGCGGGTTGACCACGCCCTCCACCCCGCGCAGCGCCGCGACGCCGCGGAACCCCGGCAGCATCATCGAGAAGGAGAAGGGCAGGGACTGCTCGCGCTTGACCGCGCCATCCTCGCCCACCTCCTCCACCACCATCGTCCCGTCCTCGATGCGCTTCACCTTCGCGTTGGTGATCCAGCCGATATGGCGGTTGCGGAACTCGCTCTCCATCATCGACTTGGTGTCGCCCACGCCGTCGAGGCCGAGATGGCCGATATACGGCTCCGGCGTGACAAACGTCATCTTCACCCGGTCGCGGATGCGCCGCTTCCTCAGTTCCGTGTCCAGGATATACGCGAACTCGTAGGCCGGCCCGAAGCAGGACGCGCCCTGCACCGCGCCCACGATCACCGGCCCCGGCTTCGCGCAGAACGCCTCGAACGCCGCGCGCGCCCGCTCCGCATGGTCGATGTGGCAGATCGACTGCGTGTGCGCCTCCGGCCCCAGCCCCTCGATCTCGTCGAAGGCGAGATCCGGCCCCGTCGCGATCACCAGGTAGTCATAGGCAACGTCGCTGCCGTCCGCCATTTCGATGCGCCTCTCCGCGGCATGCAGCCGCTTCGCGCCCTGCGTCAGGAACCGAACGCCCTTGCGCGCCATCACGGGGCCGAGATCCGCCTCGATATCCTTGCGCTCGCGCCAGCCCACCGCGATCCAGGGGTTGGACGGGACGAAATGGTACTTCTTCTCCTGCCCGATCAGCGTCACCCGGTCGCCGGGCCGGATCTGGTCCAGCAACTCATAGGCCATCAGGGTTCCGCCGAGCCCGGCGCCGAGTACGACGATCTCGCTCATGCATTCCTCCGCCCCGGGATCGCGCCGGGGACAAGCCTGCCCCCTGCGCCGCCGGGTTGTTCATCGCTTGACTGTATATTCGAAAGAACGTAGATACGCAAGCGAGAAGCCATGAAGCCTCCCATCCCCTCCACCTCCAGGCTGGACCCGTCCGCGATGCTCACTGCCGCGGACCGGGCGAGCGAGCTGCTGAAGTCGCTGGGCAACCGCCACCGCCTGCTCATCCTCTGCCAGCTCGCGCGCGCCGAGCGCTCGGTGGGCGAACTCGCCGCCTTCCTCGGCCTCAGGGATTCCACCGTCTCCCAGCACCTCTCCCTGCTGCGCAAGGACGGGTTGGTCCGCACCCGCCGCGAGGGCCAGACCATCTGGTACGCCATCGCCAGCGAGCCCGCTGCCCGCGTGCTGGAAACGCTGTTCGACGTCTTCTGCAAACCCGACGCCATCTGCGAGCTTCCGGTCCGCGCGGCGAGAACCGTCGCCGCGCCGCGCCGCCGCCAGCGGCCATGAAACCCATGCGAACGCTTGCAATCTGCCGCAGTGCGCCGCGGCATGCATTGATCCGCGTCAAGGCGCCGGCCGCCCGCTCCGCCATTCTCCGTCGCGCGTCCCGCGGACCCGCGCGACTTCCCGCCTGATCCGCGCCAGAAGGAAAAGCGACGCCTATGATCAACGAAATGACGCCCGCCGCCGTGGCCGACGCCCTGGAAAAGCACGAGATCGTATTGATCGACGTGCGCGAGCCCCACGAATACGGCGCCGAGCGCATCCATGGCGCGCTCCTTTTCCCGCTTTCCGCCTTCGACCCCGCTTCGTTGCCGGTGGACGGCCGCCGGGTCGTGTTCCATTGTGGCTCCGGCATTCGCTCGGCCAAGGCGATCCACCGCTGCCTGGTTGCAGAGATCCCCGTCGACACGCACATGGCGGGCGGCATCCAGGCCTGGAAGCGCGCCGGCCTGCCGGTGGTGCGCCTCAGCCCCGCGACCGGCCACGTCGTCGACCGGCACTGAACCACGGAGCAGCACGATGCGTCTGCGTAACGTCCTCGTCGCCGCCATGGCGCTGCTCGCCGCAGCGGGCCCGGCCGTGGCGCAGACCACCTTCACCGTCCACGAGACCGAGATCACCGACCAGAAGGCGGTGTTCGCCACCGTGGAAAGCCCGAACGTCGTCGCCGGGCGAACCCGCATCGGCGGCACCATCGAGAGCCTCTCCGTCCGCCAGGGCGACATGGTCAAGGCCGGCCAGGTGATCGCGGTCGTCGCGGACCAGAAGCTGCTGCTGCAGGTGAGGGCGCTCGACGCCCAGATCGCCGGCCTGCAATCGACGCTCGCCCAGGCCAAGATCAACCTCGACCGCGCCCAGACCCTCTACCGCCAGGGCGTCGGCCCGCGCGCCACCGCGGACCAGGCGCAGACCGCGGTCAACGTCGCGGAGGCGACGCTGCGCGCCGCCATCGAGCAGCGCGCCTCCGCCCAGCAGAACCTCAACGAGGGCCAGGTCCGCGCCCCGGTGGACGGGCGCGTCCTCACCGTCCCGCTCACCACCGGCTCCGTCGTGCTCAACGGCGACACGGTGGCCACCATCGGCGAGGAACCCTTCCTCCTGCGCCTGCAGATCCCGGAGGAGCACGCGCTCTTCCTGCACGCCGGCGACACGGTGCGCATCGCCGCCAACCAGCTCGGCGCCCCCGGCGGCGCCATGGGCACCATCACCCTGGTCTACCCGCAGATCCAGGCCGGCCGCGTCGTCGCGGACGCGAAGGTGGCGGATCTCGGCAACTACTTCGTGGGCGACCGCGTGCTGGTCTGGATCAACGCCGGCACCCGCCCCGGCTTCGTGATCCCCGCGGGCTTCGTCGAAACGCGCTTCGGCCTCGACTACGTTCGCCTGCGCGAAGCCTCCGGCGCGGTGGTCACCATCCCCGTCCAGCGCGGCGAGCCGCATCCCAGCGCCGCGATGCCGGACGGGCTCGAGATCCTCTCCGGCGTGCAGGACGGCGACGTCCTGGTGCATCCCTGAAACGAGCGCATCCTGAAAAACCGCCGGTCATGAAATCGGGCCACGCATGAAACTCGGAATCTCAGGGCGCCTTACCCGCGCGACCATCCGCTCGCCGCTCACGCCCCTCTTCCTGCTCGCCGCCCTCGCCGCCGGCATGGTCGCGCTGATGACCATCCCGCGCGAGGAAGACCCCCAGATCAGCGTGCCGATGGTCGACATCATGGTCACCGCCAACGGCCTGCGCGCGCCGGACGCGGTTGAGCTGGTCACCAAGCCGCTGGAGGCGATCGTCAAGGCGATCCCCGGCGTCGAGCACGTCTACAGCCAGACCCAGGACGATTCCGTCGTCGTCACCGCCCGTTTCGCCGTCGGCACGAACGAGGACAACGCCGTCCTGCGCGTCGACGACAAGATCAACGCCAACCTCAACAAGATCCCGCTCGGCATCCCCAAGCCGCTGATCGTCGGCCACGGCATCAACGACGTCGCCATCGTCACCCTCACCCTCTCGCCCAAGCCCGCCGCCGCCGCGCGCTGGAACGAGCAGAGCCTCTACGACCTCGCCGGCAAGCTGCGCTCGGAGCTGATCAAGGTCGACAACGTCGGCACCACCTACCTCGTCGGCACCGGCCCCGAGCAGATCCGCGTCGAGCCCGACCCCGAGAAGCTGATGCTCTACGGCGTGACGCTGCAGCAGCTCATCGCCAAGGTGCAGGGCGCCAACAACGAATTCGTCGCGGGCAGCGTGCGGGACAACGGCCAGCAGCGTGTGCTCGCCGCCGGCCAGACGCTGTTCGGCGTGCCCGATATCGGCCTGCTCCTCCTCACCACCCGCGACGGCCGCCCGGTCTACGTGCGCGACGTGGCGAAGGTCGTCGTCACCGCCAGCACCGCGGAACGCGGCGTCTGGAGCCTCACGCCGAAGCAGGGCGGCTGGAACCGCGTCCCCGCCGCCACCATCGCGCTCGCCAAGCGCTCCGGCACCAACGCCGTCGTCGTCGCCGACAGCATCCTCAGCCGCGTCAAGCTGCTCGAGGGCAGCCTCATCCCCAAGGACATCAACGTCCAGGTCACGCGCGACTACGGCCACTCCGCCAACGCCAAGGCCAACGAGCTGCTCTTCCACCTCGGTCTCGCGACCGTCTCCATCGTGGTGCTGATCGCCTTCGCGGTCGGCTGGCGCGAGGCGGTGGTGACGCTCGTGGTCATCCCCACCACCATCCTGCTCACCATCTTCGCCTCCAACCTGATGGGCTACACCATCAACCGCGTCAGCCTGTTCGCGCTGATCTTCTCCATCGGCATCCTGGTCGACGACGCGATCGTGGTGGTGGAGAACATCGCGCGCCACTGGCGCATGGGCGACGGCCGCCCGCGCCTGCAGGCCGCCATCGAGGCGGTGGCGGAGGTCGGCAACCCAACCGTGGTCGCCACCCTCACCGTGATCGCGGCCCTCCTGCCGATGCTCTTCGTCTCCGGCATGATGGGTCCCTACATGGCGCCCATTCCGGCCAACGCCTCGGCGGCGATGCTGTTCTCCTTCTTCGTCGCCATGGTCGTCGCGCCCTGGCTGATGTTCAAGCTGCACCCGCAGCACGCGACCCCCTCTGCCGAGGCCCGCGCCGAGGAGGCGGAGTTCCTCGCGGTCACCACGCCCGCGATTGGCCGCGATCTGCACCATCACGGCCACGACCGGCTCGGCCGGATCTACCGCGCCGTGGCGGAACCCGTGCTTCGCACCCGCGCCCGCGCCTGGACCTTCCTGATCCTCGTCGTCCTGGCGATGATCGCCGCCTGCCTGATGTTCTACACGGAGGCGGTAACAGTGAAGCTGTTGCCCTTCGATAACAAATCCCACCTCGCGGTGGAGGTGAACCTGCCCCCCGGCAGCACGCTGGAGAACACCGAGCAGACCCTCTTCGCCGCCGCCAACATCGCCCGCGCCATCCCCGAGGTCCGCGCCATCCAGGCCTATGCCGGCACCGCCTCGCCCTATGACTTCAACGGCCTGGTGCGCCACTACTACATGCGCCAGACACCGGAACTCGGCGACCTGCAGGTGGAACTCACGGACAAGGCGCAGCGCAACCGCGACAGCCACGCCATCGCCATCGACCTGCGCCACCGTCTCGACAAGGGCCTGAAGCTGCCCCCCGGCGGCACCATCCAGGTCGTGGAATCCCCGCCCGGCCCGCCGGTGCTCGCCACCCTGCTGGCCGAGATCTACGGCCCCACCGAGAAGGTCCGCCTCGAGGTCGCGCGCGAGGTCGAGAAGATCTTCAAGTCCATCCCCTACATCGTCGACGTGACGAACTCCTGGGGCAAGCCGCGCCCTCGCCTGCAGATCTCGATCAACCAGGACAAGGCGGAATATTTCGGTGTCGAACAGGCCGACATCTACAACACCATCCAGTCGCTCTACGGCGGCGTCCCGGTCGGCTACTCGCACCGCGGCGCGGAGCGCAACCCGGTCGAGATCGTCGTCGGCCTGCCCAAGCGCGACCTCACCTGGAACCAGCGCCTCGCCTCCACGCCGGTCCCCGCCAACAGCATTCCCGGCAGCACCCGCGTGGTGGAACTCGGCCAGGTCGTGCAGGTGCACAAGGTGCTCGGCTCGCGCGTGCTGTTCCGCCGCGACGGCCACTACGCCGACATGGTGATGGCCGAGCTCGCCGGCCAGTTCGAGGCGCCGATCTACGGCATGCTCGCCGTGGACAAGGCGATCGCGCAGCACAACTGGGGCAACCTGCCGCGCCCGGAGATCCGCCTGCGCGGCCAGCCCCGCAACGAGGCGAAGCCCAGCCTGCTGTGGGACGGCGAGTGGGAGATCACCTATGTC